>CAMIZK010000026.1 GCA_946403315.1 uncultured Bacteroidales bacterium
TGGCAGCGAGTATATTCATACCCACTGCCAGACCCAATACTATGTATAATAGCCGTTTAATAATTCAATGCAAAGACCACTCTGCCTGCACTCGGTTTGCCGGTGAGGATACACTTACCGGGTTCGTTATGATGGCCCGGCAGATCCGTCAACGGGATGCAACGGATGGTAGCTTTGGTCTCATCTTTGATGCGCTGTTCAGTCTCAGCCGTACCGTCCCAGTGCGCCAAGAGGAAGCCGCCTTTCTTCAGTTCCTCTTTGAACTCCTCGTAACTGTTCACCTCACGGGTGTTGGCGATACGGAAGTCGAGTGCTTTCTGAAGCAGGTTCTTCTGGATCTCTTCCAGCAACGCCCGGATCTTCTCCACGATACCGTCCAAACAGATCGTCTCTTTGGTCTGCGTGTCACGACGGGCGATCTCGATGGTGTTGTTCTCCAGGTCACGTCCACCCATAGCCAGACGAACCGGAACACCTTTCAGTTCATAATCCGCAAACTTGTAACCCGGTGTGTATTTCTCGTCTGCATCGATCTTCACACGGATACCGAGTGCCTTGAGTTGATCGACAATCGGGTTGAGTTTAGCCATGATGGCTTCCAGTTGTTCCGGCGCCTTGAAGATAGGTACGATGACTACCTGTATCGGTGCCAGATGCGGCGGTAATACGAGACCGCTGTCATCAGAGTGGGTCATGATGAGCGCACCCATCAGACGGGTGGATACACCCCATGACGTAGCCCATACATACTCGTATTTGTTCTCTTTCGAGAGGAACTGCACGTCAAAACTCTTGGCGAAGTTCTGTCCCAGGAAGTGGGAAGTACCTGCCTGCAGTGCCTTACCATCCTGCATCATGGCCTCGATGCAATAGGTGTTGAGGGCACCGGCAAAACGCTCATTCGGGCTCTTCACACCCTTCACTACCGGAATAGCCATCACGTTCTCTGCAAAGTCGGCATAGACGTCCAGCATCTGACGGGCGTAGTCTTCCGCTTCCTCTTTGGTAGCGTGCGCCGTGTGACCTTCCTGCCAGAGGAACTCCGCCGTACGCAGGAAGAGACGCGTACGCATCTCCCAACGCATGACGTTACACCACTGGTTACAGAGGATCGGCAGGTCACGATAGGACGAGATCCAGTTCTTATACGTACTCCAGATAATCGTCTCCGAGGTCGGACGGATGATCAGTTCTTCTTCGAGTTTGGCATCCGGATCCACTACCACACCCTTTCCATTGGGGTCATTCATCAGACGGTGATGGGTGACGACTGCACACTCTTTGGCAAAACCCTCTACATGCTCTGCCTCACGACTCAAGAACGATTTGGGGATCAAGAGCGGGAAATAGGCGTTCTTCACACCTTGCTCTTTGAACCGACGGTCCAGTTCCGCCTGTATCGTCTCCCAGATGGCGTAACCGTACGGTTTGATTACCATACATCCACGTACGGCACTCTGCTCCGCCAAGTCCGCTTTAACCACCAACTCGTTATACCACTTCGAATAATCCTCACTGCGAGGAGTCAGTTTTTGAAAATTTGCCATATATCAGCTATTATTGTTATTTTTTGATTGTTGCTTTGATACGTTCCGCTTCTTCGTTCATCCGGGTCTCGTTCATTCCTCTCAGACGTTCCGACAGGTCCGGAATCTCGATCTCTATACCCGGGGTCAGGTTATCCGGATCGACGATCTGGTCTCTGTTCGCCTCATAGATGAACACCCAGAACTCCGGATTGCCATAATGCCGACGGGCGATCTGCGCCAGACGGGAACCGGGCATAACGATCTCCGTGGTCCGATAGGTCGGTACGATCTCCACACGGCGGTCTTTGCTGTACTGGTGCTGACCGTTGTAACGATACGGGACATCTTCACCGAGACTGGCAATGATCATCTGGTCATCGTTCACACCGAGTTGCTTGAGTTGAGCCGCTACCGCTTTCGCACGGCGCATTGCCAAGCGTTTGTTATAATCAGCATCGCCCAGACGGCAGGTGTGACCGTTGACGTGGATCTTCTGATCCGGATGACGGGTCAGTACATCGGCAATCTGCTCCAGGATATCCGCCGGCTCCAAGATAGGAACGGACTTATCCCATTCGAAGAAGATAACGGCTTTCTTGAGCAGTTCATCCAACTGCTGCGCCACCGTGTCCTCTTGAATCACCGGTGTCGGTTCCGGATCACGGTACAGATAGACGGTGTCATGGATCTGACAGAATACCTCGCAGATATCGATATCGTTGGAATCGGCAATCTGACGGATACGACGGATCGCTTCTTCGCGTGGATCGGGTTTCACTACCACCGGTACGGTGTCTTGTTTAGGCTGCTCCTGTTCTTTCTTGAGCTGTTCCTGACGCTGGCGTTCCAACTCTTCCTGTTTCAGCCGTTCCTTTTCCTCTTTTTTCAGACGTTTTTGTTCGCGGTCATAGTCGCGTTGCGCCTTGGTGCGGTTGGCATTGATCTGAAGACCCAGTTTGATACCTACGTTCCACGGGTGGAGGGACTGCACTTCATTCGTGCGCAGTACACCGTCATAAGCCGTGGTGTACGGAGCCGGATACTCACCTACGGTGCGTCCGTCGGCAAAACCCAAGGCGATAGTACTATGCTGATCCATCACATCGTTGATGTAATAGTTGGCATAGGCGGTAATGGCCAACTCGACACGTTGCTGCAGACGCACCAACATACCGATCTCGGCATAAGCAGCGTAGTTCAGTTTCTTCAGTCTTCCGGACTCCAAGGATCCCGACGCACTGTTGATCGGCAGGTCTTCCACTACCGTCGGCACATCTTGCATCGTCAGGTCATAGAACGGATAATACACACTATTATCGATCGAACCGTTGCTTAATTTATAACTGTTGCCGACCGGGAAACCGAGTTTCATTCCCGCCGTAGCCGTAAAACCGCATACACCGGGACGGGCACGGAACTTAAGGGCAATCGGCACTTCGAGCATATGGATCGTCTGTTTCTCACTCAGATCCACCGGTGTGCCGGTCAGCGTATAATCATCGCCAAAAGGATCCACTGCCGATAACTTCCACGGTTTGGATATATCTGCTTTGTTGATATACGAGGTGTACTGCAGACCGGTTCCCAGACCCATCCAGGACACGAAGTAATAGTTGAGTCCGAAGGACGCATTGCCGTTCGGGAAATAGAGCTTGTTCGTCACATGTTGACCGGGAACGGTAGAAGCAGCACCGATCTGCTGATAGGTATAACTACCCAAGCCGACACCACCGGCGAACTCGAAGTTCCATCCGTAGCGGATATTCGGTTCTTCCTTACTTGCCTGCTGAACGGAATCCGGATAATGACTGGCCGAAAGCGAAACGGCCGTTGCAATCATCGATATAATCAGAAAGATCTTTTTCATAGCCGTTTCTCCTTATTTTACAATCAGTTTATGAATCTCCGGCATTCCCTCTTCGGTCATCACCATCACGAAGTACAATCCCGGAACACGGGGTGCTGCGATGGTAGCCGTCTGTTGCAGTTGTGTCAAGTCTGCGATCTTCTCTCCGGCAAAGGAGATGATCTGCGCTTGCTGTGCACCTTCTATCGTCAAGGTGTTACCGGCATCCACCGGTACCGGATAGACGTTGGTCAGTTGCGGAGCGGCATTACCGCTACCGGTAGGTAACGTAATCTCGCAGGAACGGTATTCATCGCCGTTCTCCGCCGTCAGCATCACGTAGAAGATACCGGACAGGGCCGCACCGTTCTGATGGTAATACTGTTTGGTCTCGCCTTCCAGGATCTGACCGTCTTTGTACCACTGGTAAGCAACGAACTTCAGTTTCTCGGCTCCACCGGTAATCAGTCCGTTATCCGGGTTGTTATCCACAAACAGCACCCGGTCATATTTGGTATGCAGGTATCCGCCTAAACTGAAGGTAACCTGTTTCTTAGCCGGTTCGCTGTAACAGATCTCATCGGTAGCACCACCACCGGTGTAACCCAGTTCCAGTTCCAGATAGCAGTCACCGACACCGATCGGCGGCATGTTCTCCAATAGGATCAAACCGGGACGGGTGATGGTACCCACCGTATCCTGACGACCCATAAACGCCGCCATGTCGGGAGAGAACGTGATACGGAAAGTGTTGGACATTCCTGCTGTCTGCACGAACTCCAGAGCCATCGTTCCCGTTTCCTGACACACATGTACGGGCGATGTATCCATCGTGAACTTCGGCATCTCGGCGATACGAACGATGAACACGCTGTCAACAGGACAGTCTTCCGTGGTCTCCGTTACCGTCCATGCTTCTCCGTCATAGGTGAAGGTATGTGACTCCGTCTGACCGGAAGCGTAGGTGTGTTGCAGCGTATAAGGCATACGCTCTTTACAGATCGTCATCGTCACTTCATGGCGTTGTGACTTACCGTAATACTGCTTCACTTCACCTTCCGACAGCTCCCATGCGCAATCCGGATTGGAGTTACGCGCATAACGGGTGTAGGTATAAGTGGTACCCAAACGAATCTCACTCATCGGGAAGGTGTAGTTCAGTTCCGCCTCGTCACCGATGACCACGTTACCCGGTGTGCGTACCCAGCGGTAGACCACTCCGTCAGCACAGGTAGCTGCTTGGGTCTCATGGATCACGATAGTTGCCGTCGTACCACTGGTGGCATCGGCATCGAAACAGTAGTTATCTCTCGTCTCACTCTCAATAGCTCCGGCAGTCAGCGATGCCATGATATAGATCGTCTTACTGTAACGTGTTTTCTTCCACGTTGTGAAACGGGTGTCATCCTGCGCTTCACGGGTGAAGATATACGTATGTCCGGCAGCCAGGTTCAGACCGTTCAGACTGAGGTTTTGACTTGTAGCGCCGCTAATCAATTGTCCGTCCATGAACCAACGGTACTGGATCGTTCCGGCACCACCTTTTGCTCTGGTGGCGGTCACCACATATGCCTTGGCATCGTCCACCGTACAGAAAGTCTGGTCAGCACGGTTGGTAATCTCACCCGGATCTATGGAGTCAAAAACCAAAACGGTATAGACACCTAAGTCCTCCAGACCATATTCCGGTACATAGCAGATACTATCACGAGTACCACGGGTGAAGTTATACTCACCGGCCTTGGTGATCGGGTAACCGATTAATTCCAACTGCGTCTGCGAAAGGATAGAGTCACCATTCACGAACCATTGATAGTACACCTGTCCGGCACCGCCTACAGAAGCTTCGCTGCCGCTGGTACTAACCAACACCGGTATCTGATCCAAGAGGATGGTATCCTTTTTGTTCTCAATCGTACCGGGGATGAAACGACCGTACACGTAGTATTCCAAACCGGTCTTGTTCTCTCTCCAGTCGGTAGCACATCCGTTATCATGCACAAAACTGCGGATGAAGAAATGACCGGCGGTATCGGTAGGAATAAGACAGGTGTCGAACCAATGGAGATAATCGCTCTTGGGAGCATCCGCCAGCATCGTATCTATCATCACAGTGTCCGTTTCCGTCACTTGGTAACGAAGCACCTGATAGTGATGATCGTCGTCACCCATCCATCCATATTGCGCTAACTTCATCTGCACGTCGTCCTTCATCGGCTCGTAGGAGTTATAGCAGAAATACAAAGTCACATCCAATGCACCCGTTTCAAGATCCCGGCCGATAAACTCACCCGGCACCAGATCCTCCACACGACGGGGATTGAAATAAAGCACACGGGTCTCATCGTTCAGTCGGGCATCTGCCAATATAGGGTTGGGAGCACACGGACGAACGACTTGCACCTCTCCATCGGCATTATTGAAATACAACCACGTGGTATCTTCCTGTTTCTGACAATTCCATGCGATACCGTTCTCTATGCTAACCGTAAAATCCAAGGTCACATCATTGGCATGCTCTACTGGATTTGTTCCGATAGAATCGAGGAAAACCGGCGCTGCAGACAAAGCCGCAGCGTCTGTGGCCGCAAAGGCTTCCAGCACCGGATAGCGTGTAGCCGCATGGCTCCATACCGCATTACCGTTGAAGAGCGAGAACATATATCGTGTACTGTCCACCGGCGTGATGACATTACCTTCCACACCCGATTTCTGCAGATACAGTTTTCGGTCAAAATAGCATTCGTTATACGTACCGCCGTTATCTTCTCCGACGATGGCATGACCGTCTTCTCCGGAAGCATAACCGATGTTATACACACGTTCCAGCGTACCGCCATTGGTACCTACTATACCACCGACGATGCTGGAGGTGTTATTCAAATAACCCGACTGGTAACAATCCTGAATCCGGCCATTTGCCGTCAGTTCACCTACCAAGCCTCCGGTACTGTTACCCGTCGTCACGAACTGCGCCATCGACCAGCATTGCGAAATCGTTCCGTCACATACACCGGCAATAGCACCGACATGTGTCTTGTTTTTCGCCAAGATCGCACCACCGCTGATACCCACCTGTTCAATCTTAGCTCCTTGGCCCACATGACCGAACAGACCGACACCGTCCGTGCCGGCAAAGGTACGCAAACCACGAATCAGATGACCGCTTCCCAAGAAAACGCCCTTGAAAGGCTTATCTGCACTTCCAATAGGTGTCCAGGCTTTTTTATCTAAGTCAATGTTGACTTTCAGCACGATTGTATCCCCCGTAAAATCCTCTGTTGCGCTGAGCGCAGCGATACCTGCCAGGTCTGCTGCGGAATGGATCTCCATCACCTGAGCCGCCGTCATGGCAGTAGCATCCGTTCCGTTCCATACGTTATACGACTCATGAGTCGCATACGCACTTGCCGAACACATGCACGTGAGCAAAATCCATACTGAAAAAGAGAGTAAATTTTTTTGCATACTGTTGATAATTACAAAATCGGCCGCAAAGGTACGAAAAAAAAATGACATACACAAGAGTGTATGCCACTTTTTTATGAAAAACTATGTTTTTACCAGATACTTACGCGGTTTTCCGGTGCGATATACATCGGACTTTCCTCCGTTACGTTCCATGCCTCATACCACGCATTGATCTGCGGAAGAGCACCGTTCACACGCCAACGGCCCAATGAGTGGGGGTCGGATTTGGTACGCTGTAAAATCTCTTCCGGACGAATATTACCTGCCCAAACATTAGCGTATGCCAAGAAGAAACGCTGCGCCGGTGTGAAACCGTCACGGGTCTGCAGACGGTCTTCCTCTGCTTTGGCTTCCTCATTGAGGCAGAAAGCCAAATAAGACACTTGCAGACCTCCATGGTCAGCGATATTCTCACCGAGGGTGAAAGCACCGTTAGCATGCACACCGGGTGCCACTTCTATACGGTTGAACGCTTCTTCCATCACTTTGGTGCGCTCGTCAAAGGCTGCTTTGTCTGCGTCCGTCCACCAGTTAAGCATGTTACCATCCTTGTCAAAATGACAACCCTGGTCATCGAATCCGTGGGTCATCTCATGACCGATCACGACACCAATCGCACCGTAGTTGAACGCATCGTCGGCACTCATATCGAAGAACGGATACTGCAGAATACCGGCCGGGAAACAAATCTCGTTGGAAGACGGGTTATAGTATGCATTCACGGTTTGCGGCGTCATATACCATTTGGTTTTGTCCACCGGTTTACCGAGGAAACTGAGGCTGTATTCCTGCTCGAACTTAGCCGCCCGTTGGAGGTTGGCATAATAGGTGTCTTTGGGATCGATCTCCAGTTTGCTATAGTCACGCCAGGTGTCGGGATAACCGATCTTAATGGTGATAGCATTCAGTTTCTCCAGCGCTTTCGCCTTGGTCTCATCACTCATCCAAGCGAGATTCTCGATACGGATACCGAGTGCTTTCTGCAGGTTCTTCACCAACGCCAACATACGTGCTTTATTCTCTTCGGGGAAGTACTTGGCTACATACATCTGACCTACCGCTTCACCCAGCGTTCCGTTCACGATACCTACGGCACGTTTCCATAACGGACTCGGTTCTTCACGACCGGAGAGTACCTTACCGTAGAAATCAAAACTGGTCATATAGATCTCGGTAGTAAGGTAGGATGAAGCACCTTCAATCACCTGCCAAGCAAAGAGTGTCTTGAGGTCCTCCAATTTCTCATCCGCCAGCATCTTACCGGCTTCTTTGAGGTGAGGAATTTGACCGATAGAGAGACTATCCAGTTCTACTCCAAGTGCCTCAAAATAGATCTTCCAGTCCACTTGCGGTACCAGTTTCTGCAATTCATCTACCGACATCTTGTTATAGTTAGCAAGTGGGTCACGCAGTTCAACGTTACTGAACGCGGCTTTCGCCAAACGAGTCTCCATTCGCAGCACGGTCTGTGCACGTTGGACTGCATTGTCAAAACCGAAGAGACCGAACATCTTCTCCACATATGCCACATAGGCATTACGGATAGCCGTGGTTTGCTCATCGGTATCCAAATAATACTCTTTCTCACCCAAGGAGAAACCGGCTTGGTACTCGTTCATGATGTTCATGGAACTATTCATCGCGTCCGCATCCACGTACATTGCCCAGAGTTGGAAATCCATCGCGGCACCAAGGACCCTGGATAACTCTTCACGAGTGGAGATTTGTTCGATTTCATCGAGTGTTTTACGTACTGGCGCAATCCCTTCCGTATCGCGGCGGAGAGTATCCATCGCCAAGTTATACATATCGCCTATCTTCTGCGCTACAGAACCTTGTTCGTGTTGCTCTTTGGCGATATCCTGAATCAGGCCGTTCACCTGTTCCAGGTTCTGCAATCCGAGTTTATCGAAAGAACCGAAACGGCTGTATTCCGGTGTCAAGGGGTTATTTGCCATCCATCCACCGCAAGCGAACTGATAGAAGTCATGTTGCGGTACGGCAGTGGTATCGAGGTTCTCCAAATGGATTCCTGTTGTCTGTTGAGACGAGTTGGTGCAAGCTGTTGTCATAAGTGCAAACGCTGTCAATGTAAAAAGGATTTTTTTCATTTTCCTAAAGTATTTATATCATGCAAAAATGGAGACCGAAAAGCCTCCATCGTTTTTAAAGTTTGTCGATTGCCTCTGCTATCGAGTTGGCGATGATCGCCATTTCTTCTGCAGGCAACGACAGTTTGGGGTTGGTAAAAAGCATATCTTTCTCCGAATTCATCGGAACTAAATGCACATGTACGTGGTTCACTTCCATACCTAAAACGGCAACGCCTACGCGTTTGCAACCGGTAGCAGCTTTAATACCACGTGCCACTTTAGCGGCAAATACCATCAGACTCTGCAACTGTTCGTCGGTCAGGTCAAAGATATAATCCGCTTCGGGTTCCGCCAGTTTGGGAATAACCAGCGTGTGTCCTTTTACCAGCGGATTGATATCCAGAAACGCGTAGTTCTTCTCATCCTCCGCTACTTTATAACTCGGGATCTCTCCCTTGATGATTTTTGTGAAAATGGTCATAACGAAATCTCCAAAATTTCAAACTCGATGATACCTGCCGGCACTTTCACTTGGGCAATCTCGCCTACTTTCTTACCCATCAGACCCTTTGCGATCGGAGTAGTAACAGAGATCTTCCCTTCAGCCAGGTTTGCCTCACCTTCGGTAACCAGTTGGAAGGTTTTCTCCATGCCGTTGTTCTTCTGACGCACATGCACTTTGGTGAGGATCTGTACCTCATCCGTTTTAATGTCGGTGGCATCCAATACCCGTGCTTCCATCAGGCGCAGTTTGAGCTGTGCAATCTTGGTTTCCAAAGCACCCTGTGCCTCTTTTGCCGCATCGTACTCGGCGTTTTCACTTAAATCACCCTTCTCGCGTGCTTCTGCAATAGCGGCAATCACGCGGGGGCGTTCTACCGTCTCCAACTCGTGGAGCTCTGCTTTCAATTTCTGTAGACCTTCTTCGGTCATGTACGTTACTGCCATTATAGTTTTGTTTTTAATATTTTCTGTTTAACACTTCGCTAGCGATAATCGCTTTACGCACTTCTTCCGCATCCGTCAAATCCGGAACGATGTTAGTTGTTTCTTCTGCCATAAAAAAATAAGGGCATGCGCCGCTCTTTTTGTTTAAAAACGAAAGGAAACTTCACAGCCTCCTTTCGCCATTAAACCTAAACCTTAACTATGAAAATTTTGTTTTCGGTGCAAAAGTACTGCTTTTATTTGAATTAACCAAATATTTTGGCAAAAAAATGCAAAATTTCTTCTTTTTTACACGATTTCGCCCCTTAATGTAGCCGCAGACGCTTCTTTTACGCGTACTTGCACGATATCTCCTATCTTCTGATCGGTACGTGGAAAGACTACTGTCTTGTACTGTTCCGTACGACCGTACATGTCGTCGTGACTGCGTTTAGAGAAACCTTCTACCAGCACTTCCACTATCTTTCCTATCTCCCGTTGGTTAGATTCTAAAGAGAGTTGGGTCTGCAAGGCGATGATCTCGTTAAGGCGTCTCACTTTCTCTGCTTCATCAATATTATCCGGCAGGTGCTTATGGGCGTAGGTACCGGGACGTTCCGAATATTTGAACATGAACGCCGAGTCAAAACCCACTTCCCGCATCAGACTGAGCGTCTGCGCATGATCTTCCAAGGTCTCGTCATGGAAACCGCAGAAGATATCGGTACTGATGGCAGCAGTCGGTAAGATACGACGGATCGCCTCGATACGGTCCAGATACCACTCCCGGGTATATTTGCGGTTCATCAGTTTGAGGATATGATTCGAACCGGACTGCACCGCCAAGTGAATGAACTTACAGAGGTTCTTATGCCTACTGATAGCCTCTAGTGTCTTGTCACTCATATCTTTCGGGTGAGAAGTGGTAAAGCGTATCCGCATGTCCGGCACCGTGTCTGCCACAATCTCCAACAAGTCTGCAAAATCTACATCTCCGAACTTATAGGAATTGACATTCTGTCCCAACAACGTCACCTCTTTATATCCGCGTGCCTGGAGATCACGCACCTCATTCAGAATAGACTCCACATCCCGGCTCCGTTCCCGACCACGGGTGTATGGCACCACGCAATAGGAACAGAAGTTATTGCAACCGCGCATGATAGAGACAAATCCGCTGATGGAACGACCGATGCGGGACGGGATGATCTGACGGTAGGTCTCCGTGGTACTCAATTCCACGTTCATCGCTTTATGTCCCTGTTCACATTGCGCCAAGAGGTTAGGGATATCCAGATAAGCATCCGGACCGGCTACAAAATCCACACCGAACGTGTCGATCAACTCCTGCCCCATCCGCTCCGCCATACAACCGATGACACCGATGATGGGTCGTTCGCTTTTCGGCTTTCGCTCTTTCGCCATCAAACCATTCAATTCCCGTAGACGAGAACCCACTTTCTGTTCCGCGTTATCACGGATGGAACAGGTGTTCAACAGCAGAATATCGGCATCTTCCCAACGGTCGGTAATCTGAGCGTCCGTAGTCTCCAAAATAGCGGCTACCACCTCGCTATCCGCGACGTTCATTTGGCAACCATATGTCTCAATATAGAATTTTTTACTCATTTTCGTTAAAAAAAACACAAAATGCTTGCGTATGTCAAAATTTTGTAGTACCTTTGCACCCGCTTTCGAAAAAACGGGAGTGTTCGGGGAGTGGCGCAGCCCGGTAGCGCAACGGTCTGGGGGACCGGAGGTCGCGTGTTCGAATCACGTCTCCCCGACAAAGAGGATGGTCTCGACCGTCCTTTTTCGTTGGAGAGAATGGCACGCTTTACTCCCCGACAAATTAATGGGCAATTAAAGGCAGGTTAACTTCGGTTACTGCCTTTATCTGTATATCTTGCAGCACGGATTGCATGTCAGTATTCTGTTGCAGCAAACCTACCCACCATTCCGCTTCATCCAGATCCGTAAATCCGCTGATACGTAGCGCAGCCGTCTCACCCCATACCGGCATCTTCTGCAGGTCGAAGTCACGAATCAGGAACTGCGAGAAATTAAATAACGCTATCTCATACTGCAGATCATTCAAAGCCTGCTCGTCATTGGTCGGTAAAATCAGTACGACTACCGACGGTTGTTTGCGATCATCCGACCATTCCTGTTTGGCTGATTCATCATCCGAGGCATCGGAAGTGTCCGTTTGGTTTCTTAGTTCAGCCAAGTCTCCGGTACTACCGCCTTTCTGGCTCTCCATTCCTTGTCCCATCATCGCCAGCATATCCTTCGCCATCGCCCCGAGTTCCGAAGAACCATAGTTTTCCACCAGTTCCTGCAAAGCCGTGATGAATGGTTGCTGTCCGTCTGTGCGTGCGATAGCCACCGCGTTGATAAAGAGGAAACGGGGTGCATTGGACCAATGGTCATTGATCATCTGCGTTTTGATATGGGCGATCTGCGATTTCACCGCCACATAACGGCCATGTTTGTATGCATCATAGGTGACTGCATAAATCGAATCCTGGTCCTCTAACATCTCCAGCATGCGAGCGATATATGCCTCATCGTGACGTAACGCTCTCAATTGCATATCCTCATGAATAGCCACCACAGAGGGATGTAAGCCAAAACGTTCATCCAGGCGTCTGAGGGTCTCCTCCGCCTGCGGCACATCTTCCAGTTGATCGAGATAGATGTAATAGAGCGCGATCATCGCTTCTCTCCAAAGGCTGTCGCTGATCACAAAATCCTCTTCGGTACGCGGAATCTGCTGTAAGTAATACTCCGGTTTATGGATATCGGTTTCGATGGGAGTGACTTCAGCAAATAACGAGTCTGCAGCGAGACTGTCGGTTGCTAATCCTTCCTGCTCCTCTTTCATCCCGTCATCGGAGATCAAGACCTGTTTGTTCTGCCTGCGCCAGTTATCTTCCAACGGACGGTTTCCCCAACGCCGACGCCACTCTTGCTGTCCCTGCTTGATGAGTTGCGGATTATAAAAATACCAGTCACCCTTGGCAAACCCACCGCCTAACATGTTCGATGTATTGACACTTCCGGGTCCACCCTCTCCACGTGCCAGTTCCAGCGCATCCTGCGCCGCTTTGGTAGAATCCTGTTTCTCTGCTTCGATCAGATCTGCAATGATCTTATCCACAATCGCCCGTTGTTGTTCTTCGGTCATCTGACTGAGTCGTTGCAAGGAATCCTGCAACTCCGCCTGCGTGTAGGAGATGATCAGTTCATCCAGCACCTCAGAGCGTTTCTGGATACGGGCAAAATCCTTATTGGTCTCCGCCGTGATAAGGGTGACGGCTTCCCGGTAACAAGGTTGCGCAGGCGCGTACGCGTGTTGTTCAAAATAGATATCACCTGCGCGTACGAGGATAGCCGCTTTGGCGGTTCCGGCTTGCGTAGATTCCTTGATCGCCGTTTCGTACATCTCCAACGCTTGGGCAGTATCGCGATTAGCCAGGTAGATATTTCCGATTGTTCCGTAGATCTGATCCAACCGGTCTTTGTTCTTGGACTGCTTGGTCATGGACCGCAACTTACGGATTGCCGATTTGCCTTGCAGTTCCGCCATGCGGATACGGGCATTGAAATCCATCTCATTGGGCGGCGCCATTCGGACTACCGCCTTATACGCTTGTATGGCCTCGTTACGTTTGCCTTCCATCTCATAGAGCTGGCCTAACACATACGCAAAACGGGGACGGTAGATCTTCCGTTTCTCATACGGCATAGCGATCTTGACAAACGGTATCGCTTCATGGAAATGTTCGCCTTTAAGCAGCACATCCGCTTTAACTGCCGAATAGAGCCGTGCATGCTTGCGGCTGAGGGCGTCGATCTGTACATGGTTTAGCATATCCTCCGCTTCATACTGCCATCCCATCTCCGCATAGGCACGTGCGATCCATAACTGGCACTGTGCAATGATATCCGGGTCATTTTGATAATGACGGTTGATATAATTGAAGGTACTGACGGCACCTAGGAAATCCGCTTTGTGGAACTCTGCTTCACCGAGCCGCATCCATGCTTCGTCCATGCAGGCATTGAACTCTTCGGATTGAAGCCACAGTTTATACTTGGGATCATTCGCTTTTTTAGGGTCTCTTTTCGGTTTGGATTTGATTGAATGCAACTTGATGCACTTACGGCATTTTTCAATGGTCTTATCCATCTGGGACGACGCCGCTGAGACTGCCTGATGGTTAGACACCGGATAGAGGTTGAGCACTCGACTGTAATCATCGGTGTTGGCATTCCGGATGGCTTTCAGTCCCTCTTCGTATGCCACATTGCCGTTATACAAGATGTTATATTTGACTTTCGTCTGATGGAAGGAACGGGTGGCTCGTGTATTCTTTTGCGTAGAACACGAACAAAGGATCATCATAAAAATGATGATAGATGACAGAATATATGTGAACCTTTTCCCTTTCACCTTTATTTCAAACCTTTGACGTGACTTTGTGCCGCCACAAACTCCTTCAAATAAAATGGTTCGTAGTATGCAATATCCATATTTCCCCGACGGTCAACCGACGGTGAACCGACAGTCAAAGCCAAGAACATTGCTTGAGGAACGATACAAGGAACATAGTGCCAGTTATGCTTCGTGAATATTTTCGAACACTTCTCTGCCCCGTCACCGAAGTAATACACCTCTTCATCTCCGGAATAAAGACTATCTTCATTCTCAACCACTACTGCCTTCGTCTCGCCGTTAATCTGCGTATACACTTCCATACGCCGGGCATCAATCATCGGAAACAGGATACCCTCTTTGACACCGGATGCTATCTTGAGGATCTCGAGTGTCGGAACGGGAATGAGCGGTATGTTCAGTCCGTAACAAAGACCTTTCGCAGTAGCAGTCCCTATACGGAGACCGGTATATGAACCGGGTCCTTCGGACAAAGCCACCGCATCGATGGTTAGATGCTGTTCCCGTGCCAGCGAAAGCAGTTCTTCTATATATAAAGGTAACAACCGGGCATGGTTGCTTCCCTCGTAGTTGATACATTGCTTGATCAGCGTCGCATCTTTACAGAGGGCCGCCGAACAAACGGATGTAGTTGTTTCGATACACAATATCGTCATTGCTTCTTTCTTCAAATCGGGCACAAAATTACGAAATTTAGTTGATATATGCAAGCATATATGCTAAAATATTGCAAAATTATGCTATTTTTCTCCTACATTATAATTTCTGCCGTACGAGCGGTAGGTGTCATGTTCAATCTCAATCGTCGGCTCCTCAAAGGAAGTGAGATGGGTTAATTGCCACTCGACATACTTGATACTCATTCCCCGATCCAACCATTGTTTCTCGTAATGGGTCTGCAGTGCCCTAGCATCGTCAAAAGCCTCGATTTCATCGGAATTTTCTGCATATAAGTCATCGGTATTGGCAACTACCGGATAAGGATTAAGCCGCAGCATCTCCATTGTGTAAGTGTAGAGGAACGGACTGTCGGTTTTAAGATGAATATGTCCGTTGGGTTTAACGATCTGCTGATAGCGTTGCATGAACCAGGTGGAGGTCAATCGCTTGGTGGCTTTTTTCATCTGCGGATCGCAGAACGTGATCCATATGTCATCCACTTCATTTGCTGCAAAGAATTGGGTGATAAACTCAATATTCGTGCGTAAGAACGCCGCATTGGTTAATCCTTCTTCCGTTGCCTGCTTGGCACCTGCCCACATCCGGGCACCTTTGATATCCACACCAATGAAGTTCTTGTCCGGATAGCGTTTGGCCATACCAACGGTATATTCACCGCGCCCACAACCAAGTTCCAGTACTATCGGATGATCGTTATGGAAAAACCGCTCTCTCCATTGACCTGCCATCGGTTCGTAAGGAGGTTGGAAGACATTCTCAAATGTCTCCATCTCCGCAAATTTCTTGAGTTTATTCTTTCCCATCTTTCACGATCTCCACACCTATATCCGTCACACCTTGCAACAAGGTATCCCGCATGCCATGCCGGATAGCCAGTTGATAGGTTCCGGTATCCGCAAAATGAATATGACGACCAAAAATCACCGGCACTTCCATGAAGGCATTATGCTTGTTTCCCAACCATCTTCCCCGTTCATCGGCAAGATAGAACTGAATCGTATCCTGTTGTGTACTGTCTCCGACAAAAAGCCACATGTTCTGATACGGATATCGGTCAGTATGACGGACATAAATATTCATCTGATAACCCAATGCCGTATCGGCTATCTGATACTCAAAACGGGCCACAGAATCCATATGCCAATTTCCCGATAAAATCGAAGAAAACTGACTATACACAATGTCGTTTTTGCACGAAGTCAGAGTCAAACAACCAATAACCAATAACCAATAACCAATAACCTTTATTCTCATCTTCTATGGTGTTTGTTTTTCTTTTTATCAAAACGTGTTACATCGCCGTGACCGGTTTGATAACCGATCTCCATAGCTACCGCCTTGTTTCCTTCCAAAGTATCGGGTTTCTCTCCATGCCGGTTCATGGCGATGATCTCATGTGCACGTGTCGCAGAGAGAACGGTGAGATTCACTCCTCGTTGCGGATCGGACGAATAGGTCACCGTACCGGCCAAAGGATCAGAAGCAAAAAAATACCAGGTTGCTTCTTTGGTCTCCAGTTCCACATGACGGGAAGGCAACAGTTTGGATGCATCCTCGTAAACCGGCACCTCATAGTTAAGACAACACTTAAGCTTGGCACACATACCGGCCAGTTTCTGCGGATTCGGCGATATATTCTGCAGACGAGCTGCGCCCGTTCCGACAGAGTTGAAATTGATCATCCAGGTGGAACAACATAACTCCCGACCACAGGGTCCGGTACCACCGATACGGCCAGCTTCCTGACGGGCACCGATCTGCTTCATCTCCACACGGATACGGAAAGTCTCGGCATACACTTTGATTAGTTGACGGAAATCCACACGGCCGTCAGCGATATAGAAGAAGATAGCTTTCGATCCGTCTCCCTGATACTCCACGTCACCGATCTTCATCTCCAATCCGAGTGATTTAGCCAGTTCACGGGCTTTGATCATCGTCTCATGTTCGCGTGCATGCGCTTGACGGGCACGTTCAAGATCTTCTTCCGTAGCGATACGGATCACTTGCCGCACCTCGTAACGGGAACTATCTATACGGTTCTTGCGCATCTGGAGTTCCACTAACTTACCGGTCAGCACCACTTCACCCAAGTCTTGTCCCGGGTTGGCTTCCACCACCACTTTCACGCCTTTCTCAAGCGGTAAGTTTTGGGCATTATGGAAATAACCTTTACGGGTGTTTTTGAACTGAACCTCGATGAGGTCGGTGAGTTGCGTGTTCTCCGGCAGGTCAGCCAACCAGTCACTGACAGGTAACATATGGGCAGAGTTGCGTTTGGTAGCAGCCGCTTCTAATTCATTATGTCCGGTTCCAACGGTATATTTCTTCATATCTTTGGTTTTTTAATCAATACTATCATTTGCAAACAAAGGTCAAAAAAGATGATCTTTGCGTTTCCGTTTTGTTCGATCTGCCTTTCCGCCAGATCAAGTTGGTTCATGATGGCTTCCACATTGCCGTTGTGGATAAAAGGTGCGAATTTAACGGAGAATTCGCGTTCCTCTTCCATCTGGTAATTCAGATCCGGTTGACCGATGTTGCGGATATAGTTCTCCCGAACCTGTTGTTGGGCATACTGCAGAAAATGTTTCTGCCTTTCCCGGCCCACTTTGGCGTCCGCCATGTCTAATGACCACTGACGGAGACGTTTGAGTGACTCGTATTTCTTCACCGGGTCACGCAGTACACCCACCGTAAAAGCATCCCGGAAAAGTGCGATGAAATCGTGCAATTCCTGTTTATTCTCTTCGGATTCATCGGCTTTTTTGCGTGCCGCCAGATAACTGCCGTTAGCGATACGGGCGATGTCGGTCGCTTTGGTTGGACTGATACCTTTTTGCATCAAAGCCTGTGCGATGACCTCAGTCTCCAAACGCGGCACACGGATCGTCTGTACACGCGACTGAATGGTGGATAACAGTTGTTCCGGATGTTCGGAAACCAAGAGGAACACCGTCTGTACCGGCGGTTCTTCCAACAGTTTAAGCAACTTGTTTGCAGAAGTAGCGTTCATCTTCTCCGGCTGCCAGATAATCATCACCTTGTATCCGTCGCCATACGGTTTCAGACTTAACTTCCGCAAGATTTCTCCGCTCTCTTTCTCATAGATCATCGACTGCTTGGTCTCTACCCCTAACGCTTTATGCCAGTCATCAAGATCGAAGTAATGCTTGTTCAACACGATCTCTCTCCAAGGCTCCAAGAAGTCATTGCAGGTATCTGCGGCATCTGTTTTGACGATCGGGAAGGCAAAATGCAAATCGGGATGTTGCAGTTTCTCGAACTGCAGACAGGTAGGACAAGTGCCGCAACTGTCTTCCTTTGTCCGATTGGGACAGTTCAAGTACTGGGCATACGCCAAGGCCAGTTGGAGTTTTCCTATTCCGGATATACCACTAAAAAGCTGTGCATGGGGGATCCTTCCCTCACGCACCGAAGCACGCAACTGGCGCTTCACTTCCTCTTGTCCTATGATGTCTTTAAAAAGCATTAAACTTTGAGCTCTTTGCGCAGTGCTTCCACCATCTGCGCATATTCCTCGTCCGTCAGATACACTTTACCCGGATTCATCTGGAAGGTTCCTCCGTAATCCGGACCGTCCACGTACTTGGGTGCCAGGTGGAAATGCAGGTGACTTAACTTATCGGAATAAGCACCGTAGTTGATCTTCTCCGGTTGGAACAGTTTCTGCATCGCACGTGTCACATCTGCCACATCCGCCATGAAGAGGTTACGCTGTTCGTCACTCAGTTCATTGAGATCATTCACATGCTTGTCGTAAGCCACCAGACAACGGCCATGATATGTTTGTTCCTTAAATAAGAACGCGCGTGATACGCGCAGGTGCGCGATCTCAATCATCAGGTTATGCAAGGTCTCATTGTTCGTGCAATAGAGACAATCTTTTGGATCTGAATACATATTATTATTTGTGATTTATGATTTTTTGCCATTAATTACCGCATTACGCACCGCCTCAATCGCCTCATTGGGATCGGTGAACTGCTTAAGGTCTATCGGTTGACCGATATGCATATGTACGGCATGGTGATTCACGAAGGGTTTACCCTTAGGCATCACTTCGAAACAACCATCCAACGACAGCGGAATAACGGGTAAGCCTAAGTCCCAAGCGATCTGGAAAGCACCGCGTTTGAATCGTCCCACTTCTCCGTTTAACGAACGGGTTCCTTCCGGGAAGATCACAGTGCATACACCGTTCACCAGTTGTTTCTCTACGTTCTTCAGACTCTCCACCGCCGCTTTACTGTTTCTACGATCGACGAAGATATGTCCTGCCGCCTTGCATGCCGTACCTACAAAAGGCACCCGACGCAGTTCCGCTTTCATCAGCCATTTGTAGATCACCGGCAGCCAACCGTAGATCAACCATACATCGAACATGGACTGGTGGTTAGCTACAAAGACATAACTCTGTCCCGGTTGAATGTTTTCTTTCCCATCTACGGAAACGGGCAGAAACATCAGCCAGAAGATCGAACGCGACCAGAACTGCTGCTCTTTATGCACAAACTCCGCATTGCGGAAAGGCACAAAAACGATGGTGAAGATGGCCGTAAAAAGCGTGATAACCGCAAAAATCGGCCATGCGATCAAATACTGATAAGCGATATACAGATATTTCATACTCATTACTCTTTATCGTATTTCTGCATAAATCCGCGGTAGAGAGCGCAGATACGGCGAATCTCTTCCCAGGTGTCGTCACTCAGTTTCGTTCCGATCACTTCGACCACCCGACCGGCTGCAATCGTACCAATCTCGGCACACCGACGGATATCGAAACCGTCTGCCAACGCATGCAGGAATCCGCCTGCGAAATAGTCACCGGCACCTGTGGAATCGGTACAAGATGTGGTAATCGCCCCAATATGATGGCGCTTGCTGCCTTGCTGCACATACGAACCGTTTTTACCCACTTTGACCACCGCGATATCGCATTGTTCCGCAATCATCTGCACGGATTCTTCCGGATTAAGGTGGGTATAAGCAAAGGATTCATCCTCATTGGCAAAAACGATGTCCACGTATTGTTTGACCAGATCCTTCAGGAACGCATGGTT
Source organism: uncultured Bacteroidales bacterium (assembly GCA_946403315.1). GTDB lineage: Bacteria > Bacteroidota > Bacteroidia > Bacteroidales > Paludibacteraceae > Colicola. The sequence continues at coordinate 20,097 of CAMIZK010000026.1, forward strand.
CTCGTTGATCACGTTGTACGACGCCAGATCGAGCGACACCATACAACCGGACTCCTTGGCTAACTTCAGCGATTTCTCCAGCAACTCATGGTTCTGAACGAGGTATCCTTCGATATGGAAGATATCGTATCCGTTAAAGGCATCCTTGGAGATATCCTCGGCACATAACTCAGCCGCAGCACCCAGATAAGTAGCAAACGTACGTTCTCCGTCCGGCGTAACAAGCACGATGGAGAAACCGGACATCGAGTTCTGCGAGAGAAGCAGGATTGGTTTGACACCGTTCTTGATCATGTCTTCGCGGTAGAAATCGCCCACTTCATCATTTCCGATCTTTCCGATAAAGGCCGCTTTACCTCCCAACGACGCGATACAGTTGATCGCGTTCGACGCTGATCCACCGGCTACCATCCTCTTACGTACGGAGAGGAATCGATACTGAATCTGTTCGGCCTGTTCACGGGAAATAAGATTCATACTTCCTTTCGGAAATCCGAGTTCCCTCAGGTCATCCTCACTCACCTGCAGAAGGATGTCCGTAAGTGCGTTACCTAATCCTAAAATTTTCTTCATTTTTGTCTGTTTTTGCCAAAAAATGGGTTAAAAATCAAAAAACTTTGCAAAGATACGAATTTTTTTTCAAAAAAACTTGCACAATTAAAAAAAAAGTAGTACTTTTGCACCCGCTTTCGGAAATGAAAGTGAAAAATAGGGTAAAAATTGGATTGCTTCCTTAGCTCAGTCGGTTAGAGCATCTGACTGTTAATCAGGGGGTCCTA
>CAMIZK010000027.1 GCA_946403315.1 uncultured Bacteroidales bacterium
GGTGGAAGCGTAAGACGCTAAACAAAAAAGGGTGGTCAAACGACCACCTTTTTTTATGCCATTAGCCTTTAGCCATTAGCCTTTCGCCTTTCGCCATTCGCCATTAATGCGCAGCCAGCATATTAGCCGGATCAAGCAGTTCATCCAGTTGCTCTTTGCTCAGGATTCCGTGCTCCAGCACTAAGTTATACACGCTCTTACCGGTTTCCAAGGCTTCTTTGGCGATCTTCGTCGAGGCTTTGTAACCGATGACAGGATTCAATGCCGTCACGATACCGATGGAGTGCTTCACGGTCTCTAAGTTATGCTCCCGGTTGATGGTGATGCCGTCGATACATTTCTCACGCAGGATACCCATCACATTTCTCAGCCAGGTGATCGACTCGAAGATGCACTCGGTGATGATCGGCTCCATCACGTTGAGCTGTAACTGTCCGGCTTCGGCAGCAAACGTAACTGCCGTGTCATTACCGATGACCTTGAAGCATACCTGGTTCGTTACTTCGGGGATGACCGGATTGACCTTACCCGGCATGATGGAACTACCCGGTGCCATCGGCGGCAGGTTAATCTCGTGCAGACCGCAACGGGGACCGGAAGCCATCAGACGCAGATCGTTACACATCTTACTGAGTTTAACCGCCAGACGCTTGAGTGCAGCGGAATAGCTGACGTAAGCACCCGTATCCGGTGTCGCTTCCACTAAATCACTGGCCAGCACAAACGGTTCACCCGTCAACTCACACATCTTCTTGATGCACAGTTCGGCATAACCGGCGGTAGCGTTCAGACCGGTACCGATGGCCGTACCACCCATGTTGATCTCGTACAGCAGGTTCACGTTCCGCTCCAGGTTCGCTACCTCTTCCTCCAAGTTATTGGCAAAGGCATGGAACTCCTGACCGCTCGTCATCGGCACGGCGTCTTGTAACTGGGTACGACCCATCTTGATGGAGTCATTGAACTCATCGCCTTTCTTACGCAGCGCCTCGATGAGCCGCTTCAACTCCGCCTCCAGACCGCGGTTCATGCGGATGAACGCATAGCGGAAAGCAGAAGGGTAGGCATCATTCGTACTCTGCGCACAGTTCACATGGTCATTCGGTGAACAATACTGGTACTCACCGCGGTTATAACCCATGATCTCCAAGGCACGGTTCGCGATCACCTCATTGGCGTTCATGTTCACCGTCGTGCCGGCACCGCCTTGTACCAGGTCCGTCGGGAACTGGTCATGCATCTTACCGTCAATGATCTCACGGCAGGCTTGTGCAATAGCTGCGTAGATCTCATCGTTGATGACACCTAAGTCATGGTTCGCCTCTACAGCCGCTAATTTGATATAAGCCAAAGCGATGATGTATTCCGGAAAATCGGACATCTTCAGATTCGAGATCTTGTAGTTGTTGATGCCGCGTTGGGTCTGGACACCATAGTAAGCTTCTACCGGAACTTCCAGTTCGCCTAACAAATCCGATTCTACACGATGCAGCTTGATGCCTTTGGGGGTAATAAAGGATGTTTCCATATGATTAGAGTATTAATGATTTAACAAATTCCACGCGGTTGAAGGTCTGCAGATCTTCCATCTTCTCGCCTAAACCGATGTAGCGGACCGGGATCTTGAATTGATCAGAGATGCCGATGACCACACCACCTTTGGCGGTGCCGTCTAACTTCGTGATTGCCATCGAAGACACTTGGGTTGCTGCAGTGAATTGGCGTGCCTGCTCAAAGGCGTTCTGACCGGTTGAACCGTCCAGCACCAGCATCACGTCATGCGGCGCACCCGGCACCACTTTCTGCATCACGTTCTTGATCTTCGTCAACTCGTTCATCAGGTTCACTTTGTTATGCAGACGACCGGCAGTGTCGATCAGTACCACATCCGCATCATTTGCTTTGGCGGATTGCAGGGTGTCGAAAGCCACGGAAGCCGGGTCTGAGCCTTGCTGCTGCTTGATCACCGGTACACCTACACGCTCTCCCCAGATACATAACTGCTCCACGGCAGCGGCACGGAACGTGTCAGCAGCACCCAGATAGACCTTCTTACCGGCTGCTTTATATTGGTGCGCTAACTTACCGATCGTGGTCGTCTTACCCACACCGTTCACACCTACTACCATCACCACGTACGGCTTGGCAGGAAGCGGTGCATCGAAATCCAGCACATCCTCCACGTTGTTCTCCTGCAGCAACGAGGCGATCTCATCCACCAGCAGGTTGTTCAACTCACTCGTGTTAACGTACTTATCCCGTTTAACGCGGTTCTGAACGCGGTCAATAATGCGTAGCGTTGTCTCTACGCCCACATCCGAGGTGATCAGCGCTTCTTCTAAGTTATCCAGCACATCGTCGTCGATGGTGGACTTACCCGCTATCGCTCGACTGATCTTACTGAGCACCGATTCTTTGGACTTCTCCAGACCTTTGTCCAGCGTCTCTTTTTTCTCTCGATTAAATAATCCGAAAAATGCCATATTACGTTTTAACTATTTAACAAATTAACGATTTAACGATGCGTTTCGCATCTTATGGTAATCCTTGCGTGCTTTATACACGGCTTTTGCGCTTCGAAACTTACCGGTCAGCAGGAACATCGTGGCTGCTGCGTAGTCTAAGAACCACCGTGTGATCAATACCGCCCAGCGGTGTTTGCTGTTCTTGTAGATCATCACAAGGTTGTTGCGGAAGTTGAGATAGGTCTTCCGGGGATTATCGTAACTGAGTGATCCGCCGCCTAAGTGATAGACGGTACTCTGCGGCACACACGCCAGTTTCCATCCTTTGTTCCGCATCCGCCAGCATAGGTCGATCTCCTCCATGTGCGCAAAGAACGCGGCATCCAGACCTTTCAACTCCTTATATACACTCGTACGCACGCACATGCACGCACCGGAGGTCCATTCCACTTCCGCTACGCTGTCGTACTGACCCTTGTCTTTCTCCACCCGTCCGAAACGACGACCGCGGCAGTAGGGATACCCCAATGCACTCAGATATCCGCCTGCGGCACCTGCGTGCTCGAAATACTCCCGCCGTTTCCAACTGCGTACTTTCGGTTGCACAGCCGCCACTTCCGGATGCGCGTCCATATAATCGAGTAGGGGAATGAGCCATCCTTCCGGTGTCTCCACGTCTGAGTTAAGCAGCACCACATACTCGCTGTCCACTTTGGCAATGGCGCGGTTGTAACCTTCTGCGAAGCCGTAGTTATGGTCAAGTACGATCGTCTTCACATTCGGAAACTCCTCTCGCAACACCGTCAGACTATCATCCCGACTACCGTTATCCGCCACATAAAGGCTAACGGCGAATGGCGAATGGCTAAGGCTCTTCACCACCGACGGCAAGTATGTCCGCAGCATCTGCGCACCGTTCCAGTTTAATATGATGACACTACACTTCATCTCTAAACTCTCAACTTTCAACTCTCAACTTTTCTCCCCCATTTCCATCGGTTATGACTCCATAACCACATAAAGGGTTGTTCTTGTATATTCTCTTCCAGCATGCTTGCGTATGCCTCTGTGATCTGTCCTTCTTCCGTCAGTTGCGGTGTGGCGCTGATCAGTTGCATCTGCACGCGGTAGTATCCTCTCTTCTCCCGTGTCACGTAGGCGTAGAACACCGGATATCCGAATTTCTTGCCTAACATCTCTCCGCCGTCCAGGAAGCCCGTCTCCTGATGCAGGAAAGTGGTCCAGGTTCGTGTCACTTCCGGTCGCGGTTTCTGGTCACTGATCAGTCCTACGGTCACCGGTTTCTTCTCCGCCCGGTACTGCACCATCTCTCTCAGTATCCGCTGTTTGGCGACACATACACCGCCGCGTTTGCTTCTGACTGCTAACATCAGCCGGTCCATGCCTTTGTTCTTCAACGGCCGATAGACGTTCATCTCCGTCACGCCGTCTTGTAACCAACTCTGCACGGATGCTAACCATTCCCAGTTACCCATGTGCGCTAACATGAAGATCGCTCCTCCGGCTTCTTTCACTAACCGGTTCACCTCGTCCATGTTTTCAAACACCACTCGTTTCTGCATCTGCTCGTTGGTAATTCCGAAACCGTAGATGCTCTCCACGATCGTGTAGCAGAACTGCCGGTAAAAAGCCTTGGCGATTCGTCTGCGTTCCTTCTCCGTCTTGTCCGGAAAAGACAAGGCGATGTTCTTGCTCACAATCTTCCGCCGGTAACGCACCATGTGATACATCATCGGGTATAGACACCAGTCGGCGAACCGGTAATGGACACCTAAGGGCAGCTTACTCAGAACATGGGCACAATGAACGAGCATAACCAGCAGTAAAAGGTCACTATCGGTGCCGCTAGCAGCACGCTGTCAAAGCGATCCAGGATGCCTCCGTGACCCGGTAAGAACTTACCGGAGTCCTTCACACCCAACGATCGTTTCATCAAACTCTCCATCAAGTCACCCATCGTGCCGAAGGCGCTGACCAAAAAGGCAAAGCCCAAAGCTACCAGCACACCGGCTTTCTTAATGGCGATCACATCGAACCATCCCAAGCGGTACAGCAGCACCGAGGCAGCTAAGGTGAACACAAACCCGCCGATCAGACCTTCCCAACTCTTCTTGGGACTGATGTGCGGCGTCATCTTATGATTTCCCTTCGGCCGTTTGGCGGTCAGCGTACCGATGCAATAAGCACCCGTATCATTCAACCAGATCAGCACGAATAAGGCTAATAGCAGCTTGTAATTGAGAAAATACAGAAAACTCAAGGTCGCCATCGGTAATGCGATCATAAACTGGGAGATAAAGAAATTTCCCCAGTTATGCAGCGGCCGCTCGGAATGGTTCCAGATCTCATCCAACAACGTGATGATCATAATCGGCAGGTACGATGCACCCATGATGAATCCGATCTCCGTGTGGTTCACACCATCCCTCGTGCTCCAAGCGAAACACAGCACCGTCGCCCATAACGAGGTCGTCGCTACCAGCGAATAGACACGCAACGAACGAGGAGAACTCACCAGACGGTGAAACTCATCTACTGCCAATACCGCAAACAGGAAAAACAAACCGCAGAAGGCATACTTATGCCATAAGATAGCCCCCACTACGCATCCGACAAACAGCGCACCAAAGATGGTTCTTTTGACTAATTCCGACATTTTCTCCAAAATTTTGCGCAAAGTTACGAAAAATTTTGCATATATGCAAATAAAAATAGAAAAATCGCTTGACATAGATAATTTTTCTTGCATATGTCATTTTTTTGTTGTACCTTTGCAGCACAAATCAAAAAGTTATGGCAAACGAATCGATGGAAATGGCTCTGATGGAGCCGGAAGAGCGTGAATTAGTGGCATTTATCCTGAATGCAATCCCTGCGGAAGATCGGGGAGAACTGACGGCTGACGATGTGCTGCTGGTATTGGATCTGATGGATGATTACCTGGAAGAGCAGGGTTTGTTAAAGGAAGATCCGCAGACGGGTGAGATGGAGTACATGGAAGGTGACGTGGATGAGACGGAGCAGTTGAACTATGTGCTCAACGCTGTTCGGGAAGAGGGTAGGCCTATCTCCGGTGTGCAGATCCAGTTGATCCAGGATGCAGAATTGCAGTTCGGTATCGAGAAAGGCTATTATTCGGAAGATTGAAGCACATTGCTACCATAGGTTTTTTTGACGGGGTGCATAAGGGACATCAGTTCCTTTTTGAGCACTTGCGTGCAGAGGCGGCGCAACGGGGTGTGGCACCGCTTATCATCACGTTTGACAACCATCCCAGAGCCGTGCTGCAGGCGGATTACGTGCCGCAGTTACTGACCACCGTCGAAGAGCGCCAAGCCCTGTTATCGAAGTACGGCGAGGTGGTAGTACTGCCTTTTGCTGAGGTGCAACCGCTGACGGCCGGTCAGTTCATGCAGCGTTTGCACGATGCTTATGAGGTGACGACTCTGCTGATGGGATACGATCATCAGTTTGGTTCTGACCGTCTGACGCGGCCGCAGGATTACCGCCGCATCGGTGCCGAGCACGGTATCGAAGTGGTCTCTTTACCGGAATATACAGAAGGCGAATGGCATGTGTCATCCACGGAGATACGGGCAGCCTTGATGACGGGAAACATCGCGTTGACCACGGAGTTATTAGGCCGTCTCTATTCGATCACCGGCACGGTGGTGCACGGAAAAGGCATCGGTCACACCATCGGTTTTCCGACAGCAAACATCTTGCCGAACGATCCCCATAAGATTCTGCCGATGAGCGGTGTGTATGCCGCACGGGTGAACATCCCCACGATGGATCAGGCGCAGGCGTTTGTGAACATCGACAAGAACGGTCTTATTGAGGTCTATATCCCGTCTTTCAAAGGTGACCTGTACGGTCAGATGCTGAAACTGCATTTCGAGCAGTTCCTGCGGGAAGAGAAACATTTTACCAGTTTGGAAGACTTACAGCAGCAGATCAAAGCGGATGTTGATAACATCCTGCGTCGGGAGTAGTGCCGGCACGAGAGAACCCGTCTCTATCCGTAGGATAGGGGAGTGCCACAATGCTGTCTCCGATACCGATCGCCGGACTGATGGAGTCTAAATGGAAGTCATAATAGACATATTCCTTATACTTATAGAAATCATTGACAAACACCTTCGCCGTGTCTGCACCGATGAAGCAACCCACGAAATGCCCCGGGTAGAAACGCTCTATCGGTGTGGCTACGATGAGTTGGTTGTCCCGGTGACCGGTGATGATACTGTTATAGAACGAGGTGTTGGTCTTCGGCGCCGTCTTGTCGAGATCATCGATATAAACCGCCGCTACATCCTCTTTAGCCACGTTCTGAATGCGGATGTTCGTGCATCCGAAATAGGATGCTACCGTCGTATGGATGAAGTCATGCTTTCCGCCTGAACAATAGACGCAGTAGGATGCGCAGTTGCTGATCTCGGTGTTCGTCACGAGTGCATCCACGTGTTCCAGCACCAGACCATAAAGCGTGTGGTTATGGATGCGGCAACCGTTCATACGCAGTTGCGGCAACGGGTCGGTACACGTGCTGCCGCAGTACAAACCGATGTGACCTGATAAGATATCAACGTAGCTTAAGTCATAGTTCCTCGGTTGATCGGAGATGAGGTATAAACCGTTCCAACTACCGCCGGCATAGGCATAAGGCACGGAGTCAAAGAGCCTGTCCAACCGGTCACCACGGATGATGATCGGTGCATCTACCGTTCCCTGCGCCTCCACATCGCCCTGCGCATAGAGACAGGCGTTGTTATGCATATACAGCCGTGCACCGGCTTGCATCGTCAACTTACCGTCCACCACCATTGTGTCGTAGATGAGGTAAGGCAGGGTGTTGGTGAAGGTATAATCCTGCACAAAAAGCATCCCGTCTTTTCCTCTAAGCCGCGTCACGTTCTGACCGTACGCTTCTAACTGTACCGCCTGTGTGGCTCCGTTGGATAAGAAAAATCGCAGTTCATCCGTCTCCAGAAACGCGTTGGTCTCGTTATTGGGGTTGATGTCCACCCGGACAAAGACAAACGCACTGTCGCCGCCGTTGACCACGAAATGCGTCATGCGGGTAGGGTCCGACTCACCGTCTATATTGATCTGAAAAACCGCTCCGACAACCATGCTGATGCGCTCGATCTCGATCGCCGACGCATTGCGGTTATAGACCTTAAGCTGCATGGTCGAACTGCCTTGCGCCGTGAAGACGGTGTCGAAACGCAGGGTGTCGGTGGAGAAAGACAGCCGCAAAGCCGGGTCATCGCTGACCGTATATTCCTTGCAACTGACGAACGCCAACGCACAAAGCACTATGAATAACCATTTACGCATCACTCGAAGTTAAACGTGAGGCATACGCAATGACTGGTTAACTTGGATATCGCATCGGTGTAGAACACATCCTGCGGCGCCAACTCCATACGACCTTGAGAAGGGTAGAGCTGGTTCGCAAAACCGATGCGGTAGGTGATTTCCGGACAGAACTTAAACCACCGGAAATACAGATCCACACCAAAACCCACTTCACAGAAATAATCCGTCGTGTTCAGCACCACGGGTTTCTCCCGATCCCTGCTGACGTTAAACGAGGCACCACCGCCGGCAATGACGTACGGCCGGAAGTTACCTTCCCGTGCCGCCGACCATTTGAGATACAGCGGCAGGTAAACAGGTATCGCCAAGATATCGATCTTACTGCCGTACACACCCGGCGTACCTTGCACCGGATTTCCGCTCTCCGTCTTGTAACTGAGCGTGCGGTTAGAGAACTGCAAACCAGGACAGAAACGGAGATTCAGGTACTGACACAGACGCAGATCCGTTACAAAACCCACATGAAAACCCGGTAACAACGAACTGACACCGGCATGGTAGATCTCCGTCTGACCCGTAATGGGGTTGACGATTGGCTGCTCACTGTCTGTCACAAAGAAGCTGGAGAAGTTCACACCCAACTGAAAACCGAAGTGGAAGAGTTTATCATCCACGTACGGTCTGTTCTGTGCTACTTGTGCCCGTAAAGGAGTACAGAGTATAGAACACAGAACACAGAGAAATATCAACCTATAACCTTTCGCCATTCGCCATTCGCCTTTCGCCTTTATTAGAATTCACTATCTGTGTGTCCGTTTCCACTATCATCAAAATCATCACTACCACTGTCAAAGTCACCATCCGGACGACCGCGTTTGCGACCATTTTGGTTACCGAAGTTATAAGTCACGGTAAAGCTGACGGAACGGCTGTGCCAACGGTTCTCGCTGAACTGCCAGAACCCGTCACCCCAGGTGGTGTTCCTTCTTGCACGGCTGTCTAACAAGTCACGCACGTTAAGCGCCAACGCCAGTTGTTTGTTCAACAGCGTATAACGCAGACCGACATCGAGCGAGTAACTGTGACTCGTCGTACCTTGTGCAACCACACGCGGCGAACGGTAAGCACCCGTTAACTGACCGCTGAAATTCTTGGTGAACAGGAACTGTGCATTAACGCGCACCGAGCCTGCGAAGATATTTTGTCCGGCTAAATTAACCGGAATCGCATCGCCTTGGTGCATGATCGTATCATGTACGGCAGCGATATTGTTCCAATAGAAATTGGCGGAAGTGGTCAGTTGCAGCAATTCACCGAACAGGCGGTTTTTAGCTACTACCTCGATACCTAACTCCTGCCGGGTAGCCACATTGAGGTAGGTGTTCTTCATCACGTTTCCGTCCATGTACTTGATGTTCTGTACGGCTCCTTCACCATATTTCCAGAACACACCGGCACTCAGCGTATGACGCTCCCAGCTCTTGAGGTAGTTCAACTCCAGGTTATTCGAGTACGCCGGTAACAAGTCCACATTACCATAACTGATGTTCGTCGAGTCACTGAAATCCATCCGGGGATTGATCTGGTGTCCCCAAGGACGACGTACACGACGGGTGTAATTCAACTGCAACTCATGGCCGTTTCCGAAATCATAACCGATATAGGCAGACGGGTAGAGTTGGAAATACGCCGTATCTTTCTTGTTGGGATAAGCGGCATACGAGTCCTGTACGTCACCGTTGGCATCCTTGTAACTCGACTCCAAATGACGCATGTAATACTCACCGCGCAGACCGACCTGAATGGACAACTTGTCCCAGAAACGGTTTCCGTACGTGATGTACAGCGCATGGTTCTGTGTCAAGCCGTTGAAGTCGGCGTAATAGTCATACAACTCCTTCACATGCGAACCGTCAGCTAAGTTGTTATGCGCGTCGGAGAAACTGTTGGACCAGTTACGTGTATAGTCGTAACCGGCTTCCAAGCGGCTCTGCGGCGTCGGTTTCCATTCATAATCCGCCTTGATCTCAATACCGTGCTCTTTGCTGGTACTGTTCTGATCCTGATACGTCGTGTCGGCACCTTCGATCTGTGTGTAGTCGGTGAGCATGTTAAAACCGAAGTTGTTATACGTTCCGCTGACGTTCAGTTTATGTTCATCCATCTCAAACTGGTAGTCCAACGTCACGTTACCACCGGGATGGGAAACAGTACCGGTCTGATCACGGGTATAAGTGCGGTTATTGACCGCATTCAGCAGATCAACATAGGTGTATTCACGATGGTTGGAGTTAGTACCTTTGAACACCTTCGGATCACTAACCATTCCAAAACCGGAAACACCGATTGTATGACCTTCTGCTACGTGAAAATTCAAGCCGCCACGAGCAAAGATACCACCGCCTTTATGGCTCTGTGTTCCTTCCTGCGTGAGGTGACTTTGTATCAGCGTAGAATCCAATTTCTCGCTTCCCATGTTTCCGGCACCTAAGTTATACCGGTCGGTGATGCTACCGCCGTTACTGGTGTGATACCGGTATCCGACATTGAAATATCCGTCCACCGGACCGGCATTAAAATTGATGTTAAAACCTACATTGGCACCCGGAGGAGTGGTCCAAGGAGCCGCTAAGGCATAGTCGATACCGGCTTGCACCGAACCGTAATAACCGGCGGCACGGTCTTTTTTCATCACTAAGTTGATGATACCGGACGTTCCTTCCGGACTGAACTTGGCACTCGGGTTCGTGATCAACTCGATCTTCTCAATCGTTCCTGCCGGCATCTGTTGCAGCACCTGACCGCGGTTTTCGGAATTGAGACCGGCGGGTTTACCGTTAATCCAGATCTCCACATCTTCGCTGTTACGCAGGCTGATGTTTCCTTCCTGATCCACATCCACCGACGGGATGTTCTCCAAGATATCCGTCACGGATGCACCGGCAGACGCGATGTTCTGATCAACGGTGAACACTTTCTTGTCCAACTCAAAGCGCATCGAACTGCCTTGTCCCACCACTTCCACGTCTTTCAACATCTGTGTGTCTTCTTTGAGTGCAACACGACCGATATTCAGCGGTTTGCCGGCAACTGTAATCGCCTTGCGTTGTTCCCCGTACCCCATGAACGAAACGACCAGCGTGTATTCTCCGTCTTTGATGTCCAGGGTGAAATTACCTTTTTCATCGGTGATCGTTCCGGTAACAAGACTTTCGCCATTCATCCCTTCGCCATCCGCCTTTAATATACTGACATTGGCAAAGTCAATTGGCTGCTTGGTACCGGCATCAATAACTTTTCCCGTCACCTCTGCGGCAAACAGATTAAGACTGTTGGCTATTATGAGAAAGAATATAATTAACCGCTTCTTCATAACCTTTTGTTCCTTTTCCTATAATACTATGCGTGCACACGTCCGTCAGCAGACTGATTCTGCGGAACGGTTCACGCTGACTAATATCGCTTATATGCACTTCTACTACCGGCACCTCGCAGTCTTCCACGGCGTCGCGTAGTGCCACACTCGTATGCGTGTATCCGCCGGCGTTCAGCACAATTCCCGTAACCTGTAACCCGTCATCCGTAACCTCTTGAATCCAATCAATCAGGTCTCCCTCATGATTGGATTGGCGGTACACAAAATGCACCTCCGGCCAGGTCCGTTGGATGTCCAACAAAATCTGTGCCATACTCTTAGAACCGTATATCTCCGGCTTGCGCATACCGAGACGGTTCAAGTTAGGACCGTTGAGAATGAGGATCGTCATAACGGTTTAACAATTTAACGTTTTAACAATTTAACGTTTTAACAGTTTAACGCTGTTAACGTGCACCGTTAACAGCCAACAAGAACTCGTCGTTATCCTCTGTGCGCTCCATGTAACTCTTCAGTTTCTCCATCGCTTCCTGACCGTTCATGTCGCTGAGCATCTTACGGATCTGCCACATGCGGCTCAGTACATCCGGCGGTAACAACAAATCATCACGACGGGTACTCGATGCAGGGATGTCAACAGCCGGGAAGATACGTTTGTTCGCTAACTTACGATCCAACTGCAGCTCCATGTTACCCGTTCCCTTGAACTCCTCAAAGATCAAATCATCCATCTTACTGCCCGTTTCGGTCAAAGCGGTTGCAATGATAGTAAGACTACCGCCGTTCTCGATGTTACGTGCGGCACCGAAGAAACGTTTCGGCTTATGCAGCGCCTGCGCTTCCACACCACCGGACAGCACTTTACCGCTCGACGGTGCGACGGTATTGTATGCGCGTGCCAGACGAGTGATAGAGTCGAGCAGGATCACAACGTCGTGACCGCTTTCTACCAGTCGTTTTGCTTTCTCATGCACGATATTCGCCACCTTCACATGGTTCTCTGCCGGTTCGTCAAACGTCGATGCAATCACTTCCGCATCTACGCTGCGCTGCATGTCGGTCACTTCCTCCGGACGCTCGTCGATCAAAAGGATGATCATATAGACCTCCGGGTTGTTCTTCAGAATAGCATTCGCTAACTCTTTGAGCAGCACCGTCTTACCGGTTTTCGGTTGTGCTACAATCAGACCACGCTGACCCTTACCGATCGGCGAGAAGAGGTCGATCATACGTACGCTCAGGCTGTCCTGACCGTGACCTGTACAAAGTTTGAACTTCTGATCCGGGAAGAGGGGAGTGAGGTTTTCAAAAGCCACACGACGTTTGGCCATCTCCGGATCCAGACCATTGATGCGGATCACTTTCTCCATCGGGAAGAACTTATCCGGCTGCGGATTAACACGGATCGAGCACTCTACGGTGTCACCCGGTTTCAAACCGTACTGACGAATCTGTTCCTTGCTTACGTAGATATCATCCGGACTGGATAAGTAGTTATAATCTGCTGAACGAAGGAATCCGTAACCGTCCGGCGTGCACTCCAAGGTACCCATTCCGATCACGTTCTCACCTAAATTAGGCATGATGAAGTCCGGTGCCTCTTCCTGCTCCTCTTCTTTCGGTTCTTCTACCTTCGGCTCTTCTACTTTCGGCTCTTCCGCTTTCGCCTTCTTGCCTCGTTTGCCTTTCTTCGGCTCTTCTGCCTTCGGTTCCTCAGCTTTTACCTCTTCTACTTTCGGTTCTTCTACTGCTTTCGGCTCTTCGGCTTTGACTTCCGATTTCTTGGGACGACCGCGTTTCTTAGGCTTCGGTGCTACCGGTTCCTCGGCTTTCACTTCTACTTTCGTCTCTTCTCCTTTCGCCTCTTCGCCTTTCGTCCATTCGCCTTTAACGGCTACTACCGTCTTGGTCGGCTTATGGTTATTGGCTTCGATCTGACCTTTTATCTGCGCCATCTGCTCCTTCTCCGTACCTACGGTCGCCAGCACGTTCTTCTCTGCCACGTTCACTTTGGCAGCAGGGCGTTTCACTCCCCGTACCCGTTCCCGTTTACCGGTCTGACCGGCAGCGGCACGTGCATCTTCTTTCGCTTGAACGGCAGCGGCACGGTTATCCGCCTGTGCATCCAAGATGGCGTAACTCAATTCGCGAATAGACTGACTGCGGCGGGGATGCAAACCCATCTCTTCAGCAATTTCGCGCACCTGGTCGAGCGTCATGCGCTCGAGTTTGTGTAATTCGTATTGCATAAACTAATCTAAAATATGTACTTGGTAAATTCGGATGTAGAGTGAGATTTCTCACAAATCCGGTGCAAAGATACTACAAATTTTTGACATACACAAATTTTTTTGTAAAAAAATCAGATTTATTTGTGTATTCGATTTTTTTTTACTACCTTTGCGCACAATTTGTAAATTTGGGATGATACGCGAAGACTGGAAACGAAGAATTTTCATTGATCTGCTCTGCTGGATACTGTCAGTATCGGGTTGTATGATCTGGCGTTGGGCAGCAGATAAAGGGGAAATAGGTGGCTATTTTGCCTTGTTCGGCATCATGATGTGTTTGTGGGTACTGATCGGGTACGCGGTGCAGTTGTACCGGTCGTACAAAGACGCCTGGTTATGGCAGTCTTTCCTTTCCATGATCGTCGATGCCGGCGCTTTGATTGGTTTATGCTGGGGTGTGTTGCCGCTTTTACCATGGAGCCTGTCGCCGAACGTAGCGATGTGGACCGTTCTGATCGTAGTGGGACTGGAGAGTATGGTCATCTTTGCCGAACACTATTGGAAGTATGCCACGAACATGACGGTACCGGTCATGAAGATCGAGCATCGTGATAATGCAACGGCTCTGCGACCGGATAAACCGCGTAACAGTCATTCCATGCAGTCGATCCGCCAGTCGGTTTTGTCCGTGACGACAGAAGAGGATTACCGGATGCTGTTAGAGAAAGCCCATCTGGACAGTTCGCAAACGAAATGCGTCTGTGACCGTGACCGTTTTGCTTTCCTCCAGATACCCGACTATCAGTACCGGACCCTCGTCGATCTGACGCTGCTCAACGACACACGCGGTATCAACAAACGGTTCTGTATTGTGAATCAGAAACTGCCCGATGACGGCCGCTACGTCTGCTGTTACCGGCCGCAGGAGTATATCAAATCGAAGATCCTCAAGCGCTATCCGTGGGGTATCAACCGCATAATCTACGCGATGTATTTCTTCCATAAGCGCGTCTGGCCGCGTCTGCTGTTGACCAGCCGACTCTATTATGATGTCACCAAAGGTCGCAAGCGTATGCTTAGTAAAACGGAGGTCTTCGGACGACTGTATTACTGCGGTTTTGAGGTGGATGAAGTGGTGCCGATGGGACATATCGAGTATGTGTTTGCTCATCGGCATTCCCAACCCTATCCGCAGGAACAGATCAAGGTCTATGGACCGCTGATCAAACTCCCACGCGTATGTAAGAATAAGGAGATCAAGTACTTCTATAAGTTCCGTACCATGCATCCCTATGCCGAGTATATTCAGAAATATGTCTTTGACGCACGCGGTGGTATGGATATCGCCGATAAGAGTAATGACGACTGGCGGATCACCTCTTGGGGACGGTTCCTGCGTAAGTACTGGTTAGACGAACTGCCAATGCTCATCAACTGGCTCAAACGGGATGTGAAGTTAGTAGGTGTACGGCCGATCAGCAAGACCATGTTCGCTACCTATCCGGAATGGCTGCAAGACAAACGAACCAAGGCCAAACCGGGACTGATTCCGCCGTTCTATATCGATCATCCCAAGACTTTTGACGAACTGTTCGCCAGCGAAGACAAGTACCTCACAGAGTACCTCCAACATCCGATACGAACGGATATCAAGTACTTCTTCCTGACCATGCGGTCCATTCTCACCCGTAAAACGCACAGCGCATGATAAACGAATACTTCCAAACAATCCGTGCGGCCTTATGGCAGCAAGCAGTGGAACAAAAACCGCTGTCGGAGGCCCTTTTGCGTTTGCATATGCAGCAGGGAACAGGTACCTTGGTCTTTCCGCTCTTACCGATGACGCCGCAGATGAAGATGGTGTGTCTGCAGAATATCCAAAGTCAAGTCAAACTGAGCCATACCTTACAGGTGGCCTGGAACGCCTTGACCGATGCCGGTATCCGTCCGGTACTGATGAAAGGTGCCGGTCTGGCGGCGCTCTATCCCTCACCCGAGTTACGAACCTGGGGAGACATCGATTTCTTTGTGGGTAAGGACCAGTACCATCCGGCGTGCAAGGTGATGCGGGATACCTTCCCCGATGCACTTAAGTTCGATGAGGAGTTGGACCATTACAAGCATTATAACATCATCGCCGACGGTGTCTCTATTGAGACCCACCGTGTGTCCGTCGGTTTTCAGCATCCTATCGATGCCCGTCGGTATGCCAAAATGGAAGCTTATGGAATGGGGCATGCTATCCCCATAACCGGTAACCCTTCACCCGTAACCCTTACTGTTCCCGAACCTACGTTCAATGCCTTGTTCGTCATGCTGCATGCCTGGGAACATGCAACTACCCAGGGCGCTAACATCCGCCAGTTCTGTGACCTGACCCTGCTGCTCCATCATGAAGCGGCGGTGATCGATCGGCCGCGTCTGAAACGTTGGCTCAAAGCGCTGCACCTGTTCGATGTATGGCAACTGTACATGTACGTGCTTGTGACCTATCTCGGTTTACCGGAAGCCGAAGCACCGTTCTACAGTAACGGTGAGCGGTTAGCGGTGAGAGGTGAGCGGTTTGTCAAAGATTTATTAAACGGCAAGTTGGTTGCGCCGAAGAATGAAGATCCTGTATCTCGTAACCGCTTCGCACGCAAATGGCATACGATGAAAGAACGGCTACGCAATGCCGAAAGGATAGGGAAGTACAGTCCGGAATATGCACGGCATATGAAAGCGGAGACCGTCCTGCACGGTGCACTCCGGCTCTTTGCTAAAGATCGTCATTGGGAGTAGTAAAGGTGATAGGTTATAGGTGAGAGGTTATAGGAACATATTAATCTTGGCTCTTTGCTCCTTGCTCTTTGTTCTTGGGGGCTGCCGGCCAAAGGGCGTGTTGAGTTCCCATAAGATGCGTGTCGTCTTGGTGGATCTGCATAAGACCGAAGCGATGCTGCAGGTAGCCGGACTCGGCATCAAGGACCAGGAGATCAAGAGTATCTATTATGCCCAGGTGCTGGAACGGCACGGTGTTACCCAGGCGGAGTTTGACTCCTCCCTCGTATGGTACACCGCACACCCGCAGTTGTTCGATAAGATCTACCCAAAGGTGATGGCGGATATCAAAAAGGAAGAAGAGAAATATGTCGCCTTATTGGCCGAACAAGAAGGGGTAGAGGTGCAAAAAGAGACCAAACCGATCTGGCCTTATACGCAATTGAACCGTCCGTGTTGGGACGTTCCTCTAATGCATGATTCTGTAAATCAACTCTTTCCAGAGATCAGCGTCTTTCGCGCTGGGGTTATTGATACCCTTCAGACGGGCGTCAGTCTCCCGTAGATACCCTACGATCAAAAATGCTTTGCCGGCCGGATAACGCCGGGCTGCTGTCTCGTAGTCTTTCACGAAATACGGATTAATACCTAACTCCTTCGCCACGTTAGCCCGGCTCTTGTCAGGCATATAATGATACATCAGCAGGTTCGAGAAGAAGGTATAAAGCATCGCCATCTCTTTGATCATCGGATGATCTTTCGACGAAGCGAAATAACGGGTGATGGTGTTGGCCTTCACTACATCGCCTTGAATCAAGGCGTTTTGTAACTCGATCACGTTATAGTCTTTCGAGATACCGATGTTCCGTTCTACCAAAGCCGCATCGATGGTGTTCACACCTGCCGGCCTACCGTCGATCAGTTTTTGCAACGCACCGATGATAGCCGTCAAATCTGTTCCCAAATGGTCCGCTAACAGCGGTGCTATCCGGGGATCTACCGTTAACTGCACACCGCTCGCCGCTAAGCGCTGGTTATATTCTTGAATATACCCGTCTATCCACCGCGCTACCTCGTAGTCGCGTAACTTATCGGACTGCATCCACACCACCTGCGGATGTTCGGCAGCTTTCTTCCATACGCCTTGCCGTTTGTCCGGCTTACCGTTATAGCAGATCACCAGCACCGTCTGCGGCATCAGGTTATCCAGATACGCCGCCAAGGCATCCCATTTCTTGATCGGTTGCGCTTCCCGTACGATGACCACTTTGCGTCCACCCATCATCGCAAAACCGCGTGCGGCACCGATGATAGGGGAGATATCGGCACCCGGCAGGTCACGACCATACACCGTCTGCTGGTCAAACTCACGCGCCATCTCATCCAACGCATGCTCGGCAATGAAATCATACACCGCATCGATATAATACGGTTCCTCGCCACACAATATATATATTGGCGCGTACTCGCCTGCGCGTAATGCGCGTATGATATCATCGTATTTCTTTACCATTAGCCTCTAACCTTTCGCCTCCTCGCCTTTCGCCTTTTCGCCTTTATTACCGCTTATCTCTTTCCAATAGAAGATAATAAGCACGATCACGCCGCAGGTGATGCAACTGTCTGCAAAGTTAAACACCGGCTGGAAGAAGAGCACGTCGCCGTTACTGTTGTGAATCAACGGGAAATAAAACATATCCACCACCTTGCCGGTGAACCAACCGCCGTCTTGCAGTAACTTTCCGTAGAACACGCAGTCGATGATGTTGCCGATCGCCCCGGCGATGATAAACGCGATCGTGGCAATATAGCCGGTTCGGATCTCATCGCGGTGAATCAACTTATGGATGTACCAACTCAGCAGCACGGCAGCCACCAGACGGAACAGCGTCAATGCGATCTTGGAGAACCACTCGATGCCGAATGCCATGCCGTTGTTCAGCACGTACGAGATATGAAACCATCCCGTCACCTCGATCGATTCACCCACCGTCATATGGGTAGCGACCAGAATCTTAATGATCTGGTCCACCACTACCGCGCCAACGATGATGGCTATTACAAGCCAAAGGCGCTTTTGACTTCTGCTAAGCGATCCAATTTTTCCCATGTGAACAATTCTACTTCCCGTTCAAAGGTGTTACCCTCGGAATCAAAGAAAGTCTTCTTTACCACCTCGTTCGTACGGCCTACGTGACCGTATTTGGCGGTCTCCTGATACATCGGTTGCGTCAGTTTGAGTGCACGAATGATAGCCGCCGGACGCAAGTCAAACAATTCGCTTACTTTCGCTGCTATTTCCGCATCGCTCATCTTCACCTGCGCCGTGCCGTAGGTGTTGACGTATAAGGACACCGGTTGAGCCACACCGATCGCGTAACTTACTTGTACCAGCACCTCGTGTGCCACACCGGCAGCCACCAGATGCTTGGCGATCCAGCGTGCCGCATAAGCAGCCGAACGGTCCACTTTCGACGGATCCTTACCGCTGAACGCACCACCGCCGTGTGCACCTCTACCGCCGTACGTGTCCACGATGATCTTACGGCCCGTCAGACCCGTGTCACCGTGAGGACCACCGATCACGAAGTTACCCGTCGGATTCACCAACAGCTTCGCTTTGGGATCATATAAGAAGTTCTCTAACAGCTTCTTATAACGGCTGTCACGCGTTGCTACGCGGGGCAGGAGAATTTCAATTACATCCTGTTTGATCAACTCCGGTGTCACCTTTGTACATTGTCCTTTGTCCCCTTGTACATTCTCATCGTGTTGCGTACTGAGCACGATGGTATCGATACGAACCGGGCGCTGACCGCATGGCTTTCCATCTCGGTCATAGACCGCGTCGTACTCGATCGTCACCTGGCTTTTGCTATCCGGACGAAGGTACAGCATCTCTTTGCCTTCCTTGCGGATACGTGCCAAGGTAAACACCAGCGTGTGCGCTAAATCCAAGGTCAACGGCATGTAGTTATCCGTCTCGTCGGTCGCGTAACCGAACATCATTCCCTGGTCTCCGGCGCCTTGTTCTTCTTCCGTCGCACGGCTTACACCCATGTTGATGTCCTGACTCTGCGCATGCAGCGCCGCTAAGATTCCGCAACTCTCCGCTTCGAACTTATACTCCGACTTCGTGTAACCGATGTCGGCGATCGTCTTACGCGCAACCACCTGCAGATCAACCCATCCCTTACAACTCACCTCACCGGCAATCACTACCTGACCGGTCGTACACATTGTCTCGCAAGCGACGTGTGCATGCGGATCCTGCGCTAACATATTATCCAAAATTGCGTCCGATATCTGGTCCGCCACTTTGTCCGGGTGTCCTTCCGACACCGATTCTGATGTAAATAAATAATGCATTATAACAATTTAACGATTTAACAGTTTAACTATTTAACAATAAAGCAGCCACGCGGCTGCTTTTATCTCATCTTTTAGCATTTTTTTTACGAGGTTGCAAGCAGTCAAATCCATCCTCGTTATCGAAATCGGCTGCAAAGGTACTGCTTTTTTTTGACATATGCAAATTTTTTTACATTTTTCTGTGTTTATTTCCTCTCTGGCGGCTCGGAACATACGCGGTTTAAATACATTACAGCCCGTTGTCGCCAGGCTTTTAGCCGCGTCTTCCTCGGTGCCATGACACCCATCCTCGAGTAGAATCTGCACAAAAAATGCACTTTTATTTGCATATATGCAAAAATTTTTGTAACTTTGCAGCCGATTTGGCGCAAAGCCGTTTTACAAAGTAAAAACTAAAACAACAATATACAATGAATCTTTCAGAAATCACTGAGAAAATCTATGCGGAAGGCGTAGAGAAAGGAAATGCCGAGGCACAACAGATCGTGGCTCAGGCGAACGAGAAAGCCGCTGCGATCGTGGCAGAGGCTGAGAAGAAAGCAGCTGCGCTGGTGGCAGAGGCTGAGTCGAAAGCGGCTGACCTGGACAAGAAGACACGTGCGGAACTGAAGTTGTACGCTGAGCAGAGCGTGAATGCGGTGAAGACCGAGATCGTGAACCTGCTCTCCGACAAGATCGCTGCGGACAGCGTGAAGGCTGCGACGGCAGATGCGAAGTTCATGCAGGGCCTGATCGCAAAGTTGGCTGAAGCTATGGCTAAGAACGGCGAGGTACTCATCGAGACCAAAGATGCCGAGGCATTGCAAAAATACTTTGCAGCCAACGCAAAGGGCTTGCTCGAGAAGGGCGTGAAGATCGCAGAGGTGAAGGGTATCAAGACCGATTTCACGATTCAGCCGGCAAAGGGTGGGTACAAACTTGCCTTTGGTGACGCTGAGTTTATCGCTTACTTCAAAGAGATGTTGCGTCCACAGCTTGTTGAGGAGTTATTTTGATAGAAGAAAACATATAAAACACTGATAAGAAAATTATAGTAAAAATAATTTTTGAAAAAAAACAATAAATTGTTCCATACTTTTGCTTAATAATCTTCAATCATAAATAAATTTACATTGAACATTCTTAATCAAAACTATGATTT
>CAMIZK010000028.1 GCA_946403315.1 uncultured Bacteroidales bacterium
AAGATCTTCACGCCAAGACGTTTGCTTTCTGATTCACGGCCGTTCTTAGAACTACCGACACCTTTCTTGTGAGCCATACTGGTTGTCCTTTCTTTTAAGCAATAACAATTTCTTTAACTACTACGTTAGTGAGGTCCTGACGGTGACCGTTCAGTTTGCGGAAACCTTTACGACGTTTCTTGTGGAATACAAGCACTTTGTCGCCGCGGCACTCGTTGTCGAGCACTTCGCAAACTACTTTTGCACCCTTTAGATAAGGAGCACCAACTTTTACTTTACCCTCGTTGTCCAGGAGCAGCACGTTCTCAAACTCAACGGTTGCGCCTTTCTCGAGCTCGTTCATACGGTTGATGAACAGTTTCTTGCCAGCTTCTACTCTAAACTGCTGGCCTTTCATTTCTACAATTGCGTACATTTGTACTTTTAATATTTGGGCTTTCAGCTTTCAGGATTCAGCTTTCAGAAATATTGTCTGACGGCTGATGGCTGATGGCTGATAGCTGTTACGGCGGTGCGGCGAGCGTTATACGAAACGCTACTTATCGAGCCTAATCCGCAAAAAATCGTGCAAAAGTACAACTTTTTTTTGATATGTGCAAATTTTTTTGTAATTTTGCAGCGTTTTTTTGAAAAATGACTACTACAATGAGCAAACAGAAACGTTTTTTGTTGGAAGAAAAAGACCTTCCGCGTCAATGGTACAATATCCAGGCAGAGATGGTGAACAAACCCATGCCGCTGTTGAATCCGCAGACCAAGGAACCGTTGAACGCCGCCGATCTGAGTGGTATCTTTGCATCCGAATGCGCCAAACAGGAATTGGATCAGGAGCACGCATGGATCGATATCCCGGAGGAGGTTTTTGAGCGGTACAAATACTACCGTTCGACCCCGTTGGTGCGTGCATACGCGTTAGAAGAGGCTTTGGGTACACCCGCGCATATTTATTTTAAGAACGAGAGTGTGAACCCCTTGGGTTCGCACAAGCTGAACTCCGCTATCCCGCAGTGCTATTACTGCAAGCAGGAAGGTGTAACGAACGTGACGACAGAGACCGGTGCCGGTCAATGGGGCGCCGCGCTCAGTTATGCCGCCAAGACCTTCGGACTCGAGTGCGCCGTATATCAGGTCAAGATCTCGATGCAACAGAAACCCTACCGCAGTTCCATCATGCGTACCTTCGGTGCTACCGTAACCGGTTCACCGTCCATGAGTACGCGTGCCGGAAAAGATATCATCACCGCTGACCCGAACCATCCGGGTTCGTTAGGCACCGCTATCTCCGAGGCAGTCGAGTTGGCCACCACTACCCCCAACTGCAAGTACACCCTCGGCTCGGTCATGAGTCACGTGACGCTCCATCAGACGATCATCGGTCTGGAAGCAGAGAAACAGATGGAGATGGCGGGCGAATATCCCGATGCCGTGATCGCATGCTTCGGCGGCGGCAGTAACTTCGGTGGTCTGGCGTTCCCCTTCATGCGTCACCAGTTGCGTGGGGATAAGAAGATTGATTTCATCGCCGCCGAGCCTGCCAGTTGCCCGAAGTTAACGAAGGGTAAGTTTGAATATGATTTCGGTGACTCGGCCGGTTATACACCGCTCTTACCGATGTACACCTTGGGACATGATTTCAAACCCGCCAATATCCATGCCGGTGGTCTGCGTTACCACGGTGCAGGCGTGATCGTGAGTCAGTTGCTCAAAGACGGATACATGCGTGGTGTCGATATCCCGCAGTTGGAGTCGTTCGATGCCGGTCTGCTCTTTGCCCGTACGGAGGGTATCATCCCGGCACCGGAGAGTTGTCATGCGATTGCAGCGACGATCCGTGAGGCACAGAAATGCAAAGAGACAGGAGAAGCGAAAGTGTTGCTCTTCTGTCTCAGTGGACACGGTCTGATTGATATGACCGCGTATGACAGTTTCCTGAACGGAGACTTGATTAATTACGTGCCAGTTTGATGACTTCTTCGGCGATGCGGCGTGCGGAATCCTTTTGTGCGAGTGTAAGGATGTTCGTATGCAAGGACGCTAACTTTTCATCGTCCTTGATGAGTTCCAACGCCGTGGAAACGAGTTTGTCAGCTGCTTCGCTGTCTTTGACGAGCACGGCGGCATCTTTGCGAACGAGTGCCATGGCGTTATGGGTCTGATGATCTTCGGCTACGTTGGGAGAGGGCACGAGGATAGCGGGTTTGCCGAGCAGACAGAGTTCGCTGATCGACGAGGCGCCGGCACGGCTGATGACGAGATCGGCATTGGCGTAACGGTCGGGCATATCAGAGAGGAAATCGAGACACTCGATGTTCTTGGGACTACCGGCAGCTTCCCAAGCGGCTTTGCAAGATGCGAAGTAGTATTTACCGGTCTGCCAAACGATGTGCAAATCAGATTTGGCGAGTTCCGGTAACGCGGCTTTGATGGCTTCGTTGATGGTGCGAGCACCGAGCGAACCGCCGATGATCAAGAGATTCCTTTCGCCTTTCGCCTTTCGCCTTTCGCCGTTAAGCAGGTTCTGACGAACAGGATTACCGGTGAGGATGATCTTGTCAGCCGGGAAAAACTTCTCCATGCCTTCGTAGGCGACGCAGATCTTAGCGGCTTTGTCTTTGAGAATCTTATTGGTGACACCGGCGAAACCGTTTTGTTCCTGCAGCAGGATAGGGATACCCATTTTGGACGCCTGCCACATAGCTGCACCGGAGGCGTAACCGCCAACACCGACACCTACGTCAGGCCGGAAATCACGGATGATGCGTTTGACTTGTTTGAGGGACTTGAAGAGGTCCATGAGTACGGAGACGTTCTTCCAGGGTTGGGCACGGTTAAAACCGCGAACGGGTAAACCGACGATGTTGTAACCGGCTTGCGGAACACGTTCCATCTCCATACGACCCAGTGCTCCTACGAAGAGGATCTCGGCTTGCGGGTCCAACTCTTTCAGTGCATTGGCAATGCTGACAGCGGGGAATATATGTCCACCGGTTCCCCCTCCGGAGATTAAATATTTCATATTATTCAACGGTTATTTCGGGTACTTCGTCAATACTCTCTTTCTTGGTCTCGTTGACGCGTCTGGAGAGTTCAAGTTGTTCTTTGCTGACCGCCATCATGATGCCGAAGTAGAACGAGGTGATGAGCACGGATGTTCCACCCCGGGAGATGAGCGGTAGCGGTTGTCCTGTAACGGGTCCGAGACCGACCGCAACAAGCATGGATATGAGTGCCTGGCAGGTGAGCATGAGCGCCAGGCCCATGGTCATCATCATAGCCGGCATGTCGGTGTAACGGCTGGAGACATAGCAGGCACGGAAGAGGATAGCCAGATAGAGGAAGATGAGGAATCCTGCACCGATGACACCGGATTCTTCGACGATGATAGCGAAGATATAATCGGCGAAAGCCAGCGGCAGGTAATCCCTTTCCTTACTGTTTCCCGGTAGTACGCCGACGGGCGATTTTCCTCCACGAGCGATGGCGATGGAGGCATAGTATTCCTGATAGTTCTTATCGGTCAGCTGATACTTGGATGTGGCTTCCGAACCACCGTTTCCATCGACACGGCTGACCCAGGTGGTCGCCCGTTTAAACGGTCCACCCAGTTCTCTTCCCTGCCGCACAAACGCAAACTCCACGATGATATATCCCAAGACCAGGGCGAGGATAGCGATGCCTGCCACGGACATCGTATATTTCCACGGGATACGTGCCAGGATCCAGAGGAAGAAGACGATCATGGCGATGAGGATGGCGGTGGAGAGGTTAGAAAGCATGATCGGCAGTGTCACGGCGGCGGTGATGCCCAGCGTGCGGTAGAAATACTTCCGCTTATCCGCTTCACTCTTGATGCGCGCCAACTGGTCCGCCACGACGACGATGAGGGACAGTTTTGCCAGTTCGGAAGGTTGGAACGTGATGCCGGCGATGCGTATCCATCGGGCGGCACCGTTGATAGTGACCACCAAGGGGTTTCCCGGTATGAGCGTCGTATAGACGAGTAGGGCACTGATGCCCAAGAGGATATACCCGAAGAACCGCACCCAGTAAGTAGGTACGAACTGGATACCATACGCGGCGGCGATGCCTAAGAAGATATAGATCATCTGCTGACCGATCGGTCCCAGCACCGAATGGTTCGAATAGACCAGGGTGGAGGATGCCGAGAACAAGGCGATGATCGCTACTCCGATGAGGAGCATGAACAGCACCCAGAAGGTCTTATCCGTATTTTTGAAATTCAGTTTCATAAGGCTCTTACAGCGGCCATGAATTGTTCACCGCGGTCTTCGTAGGATTTGAACAGGTCGAAGGATGCGCAGCAAGGGGAGAGGAGCACGGTATCTCCGTCTTGCGCTGCTTGGTAGGCACCTTGAACGGCATCGTGCAAATTATCTGTGTCGATGATTTGCAATCCAAAACTATCGAAGTGTTCGTGCAGTTTCTCGTTGTGCAGTCCCATGAAGATGAGGGTGTGACATTTCTCACGCACGAGATCATCGATCTCCGAGTAGTCGTTGCCTTTGTCTTTTCCGCCTAAGATGAGGACGGTGGGAGTGGTCATGGACTCCAGAGCGTACCAGCAGGAATTGACGTTAGTGGCTTTGGAGTCATTGATATAGCGCACGCCTTTGACCGTTGCTACGTATTGGAGACGATGTTCGACACCCTGGAAGGTCATCAGACTTTCCCGGATGATGTCTTTCTTGATGTTCAATACATTCGCTGCAATGGTGGCGGCCATGGAGTTGAGGACGTTATGCCGTCCTTTGAGTGCCAGTTCTTCTTCGGAAACAGGCAGCGGGTTAGGCTGGGTGAAACCGTAGGGATAGAGCGTCGCACCTAATTGGATTTTCTTCATCTCCCGATCGATGACGGGATCTTCCGCCCAATAGATGAACGAGTCCTCTTTGGTTTGGTTACGCGTGATGCGGAACTTGGCATCGATATAGTTCTGAAACTTATAATCATACCGGTCGAGGTGATCGGGTGTGATGTTCAACAAGATGGCGATGTCCGCTTTGAAATCGTACATGTTATCGAGTTGGAAAGAACTGAGTTCGATGACATAGTAGTCATGATCTTCGTGTGCCACCTGGAGTGCCAGGGAGTTACCGATGTTTCCCGCCAGACCCACATTGAGACCTGCCTGACGCAGGATATAATAGATAAGGGAAGTGGTGGTCGTCTTTCCGTTTGAACCGGTGATGCAGATCATCTTGGCCTTGGTGTATCGGGAAGCGAACTCGATTTCCGAGATGATAGGAGTTCCTTGTGCTTGCAGTTTTTGGATGAGCGGTGCGGTCAAAGGGATGCCGGGGGATTTGACGATCTCGTCGGCATTGAGGATGAGGTCTTCGGTATGCTGGCCGTCTTCCCAACGGACACCATTCTGGTCCAAAAGGGCACGGTAGGGTTCGGAAATCGTACCGCAGTCGGAAACGAAGACATCGAATCCTTTCTCTTTGGCGAGGATAGCGGCACCGCTACCGGACTCGCCTGCACCCAATATAACAATTCTCTTTTGCATAGTTAACGTATTTTAAGGGTTAGGATAGTAAAGGCTGCGAGGATGAGGGTGACGATGCAGAAACGGAGCACGATCTTGGTCTCATGATGCAGGTTGGGACTGCCTTTGAAGAGGATGCGGCAGGTCGGGTCGTTCTTAAGCACCTGATCGACAGAGGTGCGGAAATGGTCATGTAACGGCGCCCGTTTCCATACGCGTATATGTTGGCCGCGTTTCTTGGCGAACTTGTACACCTGGGTCTGCAGGATGACGGAAACGCTTTCCATCAAGAACACACCGCAGAGGATGGGGATGAGCAACTCTTTATGAATCATCATGGCGCAAACACCGATGATACCACCGATGGTGAGACTACCGGTGTCCCCCAGGAAGACCTGTGCCGGGAAACCATTGAACCAGAGGTAACCGACCAGTGCACCGACGAAGGAAGCGAGGAAGACTACCAGTTCTTCGGAACCGGGTATGTACATCACATCGAAGTATTCCGCCCACACAAAACTACCGCTTGTGTAGGCCAGGATGAGCAAGGCGATACCGATGATCGCTGAGTTGCCTGCACACATACCGTCCATTCCGTCGTTGAGGTTGGCACCGTTGCTGACAGCAGCCACCACGATGATGGTGAGGATCACGAAGAAGATCCAGCCGAAACGGTATTTGTTGTTTTCTCCCGTCCAGGAGAAGAGGTCTGCATAGTTGAAGTTATGATGTTTGACAAACGGAATGGTGGTTTGGGTTGATTTGACGGGTTCCTGAGTGGACTGATCCACTACGACGATGTTGTTCTCCACCGTGGTGGTCACATGTTCGTGCATGGTGACAGCCGGACAGAAACGCAGGGTTAATCCGACGATAAGGCCTAACGCTACCTGACCGCCGATTTTTATCCAACCGTTCAAACCGTCTTTGCGTTTTTTGAAGGTCTTGATATAGTCATCGGCAAAACCCAGCGCACCCATCATGAGGGTGGTGATGATCATGAGCAACATGTATACGTTGTTCAGTTTGCCGAGCAGCAGACTTGGGATGAGGATGGCTGCGATGACGATGAGTCCACCCATCGTCGGAACACCTACTTTGCCTACATTGAACGGATCGATCTTGGCGTCGCGTTGTGTCTCGGTGATGTTCCGGCGTTTCATGAAGTTGATGAACCAGTTACCAAACCAGATGCTTACGCAGAGTGCGATGACACCGGCGATGATGGCTCGGAAGGAGATGTAGGTGAACAGACGGGCACCTAACAGGTCGTTGAAATGTTCAAAAAAATGATATATCATATTAACAGTATTTTCTTACTTGCTCATGGTCGTCGAAATGGTGCTTGACCCCTTTGATGATCTGGTAGTCTTCGTGTCCTTTTCCGGCAACGAGAATGACATCGTTGGCCTGTGCCAGCATACAAGCCGTCTGAATGGCTGCGGCTCGGTCTTCAATGACCAAAGTGGTACGCAGTTCGTCTTCCGTGAGTCCGGCTTTCATGTCGTTGAGGATATCCTGCGGTTCCTCATCACGGGGGTTGTCACTTGTCAGGATCAGTTGTTCGCTGCCGCTTTTGGCGATCTTCGCCATCATGGGTCGTTTGCCTTTGTCGCGGTTGCCACCGCAGCCGACCACGGTGATCAGTTTGGCACCTTCTTTCTTGATTTCCCGGATCGTTTGGATGACGTTATCCACTGCGTCGGGCGTATGGGCATAGTCCACAATGGCCGTCCAACCCTTGGGGCTGTGGATGGTTTCAAACCG
This sequence comes from uncultured Bacteroidales bacterium, assembly GCA_946403315.1. Taxonomy (GTDB): domain Bacteria; phylum Bacteroidota; class Bacteroidia; order Bacteroidales; family Paludibacteraceae; genus Colicola. The sequence continues at coordinate 7,277 of CAMIZK010000028.1, forward strand.
ACCGTTGACGGGGGTGAGGGTGCTCAGTACACGCAGTACTTCCAGTTCGTCAAAACCGAGACATAAAGCGGCACCGTAGATGCATAGCAGGTTGGAGACATTGAACCGACCCACTAGCGGTACAAACACCTCTTTGCCGTTGATGTTGAGCATCATTCCGTCGAAACCTTCTTCAAGGATCTGCGCCTTGAAATCGGCCAGCGAACGGGTGGAGTAGGTGTGTACGGCTGCTTTGCAGTTCTGCGTCATGACCAGGCCGTTCTTGTCATCTTTGTTCGTAACGGCAAAAGCCGTTTTGGGCAGGTTGTCAAAGAGCCGTTTCTTGGTGTCGCGGTAGTTATCGAAGGTCTTGTGATAGTCTATATGATCGCGTGTGAGGTTTGTGAACAGTGCACCATTGAAGTCAAGACCGGCGATGCGTTCCTGCGCGATGGCATGAGAAGATACTTCCATGAAGGCGTAGGTACAACCGGCATCCACCATGCGACGCAACAAACCGTTTAATTCAATCGCATCGGGGGTGGTATGCGTGGCCGGAACGGCTTCGTCTTCGATATAATTGACTACGGTGGACAGTAAACCGGCTTTGTGGCCTAACGCACGCACGAGTTTATATAATAAGGTGGCGATGGTGGTCTTGCCGTTTGTACCGGTGACACCGACGAGTGTCAACTGTTTACTCGGTTCTCCGAACCACTTGGAGGCCAAGAGTCCCAAGGCCTTATCTGTATTCTCAACCAAAATATAGGTAGTGCCGCCCTTCGTACATTGTACATTGTCCCTTTGTACATCTGCCATGTACTCTTTTTTAGAGAGAACAATGGCACTTGCGCCTTTGGCGACACAACCATCAATGAACGTATGGCCATCTACTGCTGTGCCTACCTGGGCGACAAACAAGTCATTTTCACCGATCTTGCGGCTGTCAAAATGCAGATCGTGTATCTCTTTTTCCGTGGTACCGATCACCTCAATGGGTTTGAGTACGCTGATCAATTCGCTAAGTATCATAGTTTATCTTTTTTCTAATCGTTGTTCCCCTTCTTCGTACACGTAACAACCGGTGTATGCCATTGTTTTTTCTGCGATCTTGCGCACCGTGGAACCGCAATCCATACCGGCATCGTAGGTACGCGGCGGTTGCGGGTCTTCGATCATACAGATGCAGGTATATTGCGGATTTTCTTCGGGGAAATAACCCACGAACGTAATGCGGTGGTGCAAACCGTCGTAGTCACTCTTGGACCGCTTGGTAGCTTTGGGATTACGGATCTGCGCCGTACCGGTTTTGCCGGCAATAGACACCAGTTGGGACTGCGCTTTGGGTTGTTTCCATTTGTTGATAGATGCCGTACCCAATTTGTTATCCCATACAACATCGTGCAGGGCCAGTTTGAGGTCAGCAATCACTTTCTTACTGCAGATAGACGATTTGATCACTTCGGGTTTGAAAGAGCGAACATCTTTCCCGTCCTTCCGGATGGCGGTCACTAACATTGGTCGCATCATCTTACCGTTATTGGCGATCGCGTTGTAGAACATGACTAAAGTCATGGGTGTCACTTCTACAGCATAACCGTAGGCCATCTTACTGATCGTCACGGTATCGTTGACCGGCGGGTTGATGCGGGGTGTTTGTGCGCCCGGAATCTCGCAATAGACACTGTCCCGGATACCTAATTTCTGAATCGACTTGACGAACTTGGTTGCCGAATGGTCATATCGGTCTGTCACCAGTTTGGCGAACGCGATGTTACTGGACACAGCCAACGCGCTACGTACGGTGTATATCGTGTCTTTGGGGTGGGAGTCGGTATGTCTGGCTCCTTTTCTGTTCTTGTTGTCGGGATACCACCATGGTTTTTCGGTGGTGCTGACGGTGTCATCCAAAGTTACCAGACCGTCATTCATCATCGCGGCCAAGGAAACGGTTTTGAACGTAGAACCCGGATCCACACGCAGCACGGCATGGTTGAGACGTTCTTTGAAACTGTCCTCTCCTGTTCGGTCCACATTAGAAATAGCGCGTATGTAACCCGTCTGCGTCTCCATGAGGATGCAGCAACCCCATTGTGCATTGCGCTCTTTGACTTTCTCTTTCAGCGCCTTGTCTACGATATCCTGCAGGTTCATGTCCAGCGTGGTGACCACATCCATTCCGTCTTGTGCTTCCTGAATGGTGATCATTTCCTCCCGTCCACCGATTCGCTCTACGCGACCGATACCGTCTTCTCCACGCAGTTCTTTCTCAAAGCGTTTTTCCAGTCCTACGTTTCCTTCTCCACTGTTGGCGTAGATGTCTCCGATGGTTCGCTTGGCAAGGTTTCCGTAGGGATTGATACGCTCATGACGGTCTTCGTAATAGACACCGCTCTTGAACTTACCTTTCTTAACCAGCGGGTTTTGGTCCAACTGCTTGCGCTGGATGTAATTAATAGGTCCATTGTGCAGTTTGTACCGTGTGTTGCCTTTTCTGAACTCTTGAATCAGCCGTTGTTTGTATTCCGCCTTGGAGTGCGATTTAAAAATAACGGACAGGTCGTGCGCCAGGGTGTCCACGTATTGGTAGAATAGTTTGCCGGAGTCTTTGACCAAAGCTTGAGCTTTGGTGTCCATGAAGACGTCATAACGCGGCATGCTGGATGCCAGTAACTGACCTTTGCAGTCCAAGATGTTTCCCCGAATGGCCGGAATGACCTTGTGTGTCGGCTCCTGATACTCGGCAGCCTGAAGCCATTTGTCACGTTCCACCGTTTGGATGTACACGATGCGTCCGATGACGGCAATAAATCCGATAAGGATGATGATGAAGATGATGGCGAAACGCCAGATCGTGTTTCGTTGTTCGTTTGACATTACTTCAAAATTTTAATAGTTGGTTTGGTGTTTTCGTGAAGCGTACTTCCTTTTTCTTTTAACGCTTCCAGGATTTGCGACAAACGCGTGGTTTTGGTCAGTTCCGCGTGAATGGTCATGTACCGGTACTTGGCATCCATCATCTCTTTCTTGGCGTCCGTTAACCGGTGTTGCTGTTTGACGGCCTGGTAGCCGGTCAGGATATACAGGAAGATCAAGGCGATGATAAGTCCGATTAAGGGATATTGGTTCCTGAATCGTTTGTTACGCAGCTTGTCTCCGTTTAACCAGGATTGTATGTCTTGTGCCTTTGCCATCTTATCGCTTCTCTGCTATTCTCAGTTTTGCGCTACGGCTGCGAGGATTTCTCTCAATCTCCTCCTTGCAAGCCGTACCCCCCTTCTCTATAATCTCGAACGGCGACAAGTTGTTGCCGTAAAAATCTTTTTCGATAGTTCCTTCCAGGTTTCCGCTTCTCAGGAAGTTCTTTACCATTCGGTCTTCCAAAGAGTGGTAGGTCAGCACCGCTATTCTTCCTCCGGGTTTCAGCAGATCCCGTGCTGCTACCAGCATCTCCCGTAATGCACCCATCTCATCGTTCACTTCGATACGCAGGGCTTGGAACAAACGCGCTAACTCTTTACTCATCTCCGCCGGAATACGGGATGCGGCTACCAAGTCTTCCGTGCGTTCAATGGGTTTCTGCGCACGTACCTTACATATATTACGCGCGATGCCGCGACCGTTCTTCAGTTCTCCGTATAACCGGAAGATGTTCGCCAACTGCTCTTCGCTGTAGGTATTCACGATATCCGCTGCGGTGCGCTTGGCGGTTTGGTTCATGCGCATATCGAGCGGTGCGGAGAAGCGAAAACTGAATCCTCGTTCCGGGCAGTCGAAATGGTGAAAACTGACACCCAAATCCGCTAACAGTCCGTCTATCTGCTCGATGCCGTAGTAATCCATCCAATTACGCAGATACCGGAAGTTCGAATGCACAAATGTCCAGCGCTTATCGTCTATCGCATTGCGCAGCGCATCGCTGTCCTGATCAAACGAGAAAAGTTGGCCGCCATCTTGTAAACACTCCATCATAGCGCGGCTGTGCCCTCCTCCTCCGAACGTGACATCTACGTAGATTCCATTCGGTTGGATGTTCAGACCCTGTATGGTCTCTGCGAGCATTGCCGGTATGTGATAGACATTATCCATTCTTCTTGCTCATTTTGGCACGAAGACGTGCAGCCAGTTCACTTTGACTCAGACGCTTGTTAGCGAAGGTCTCCGGTGCCCATAAGGCGAAGCGGTTAAGCATTCCGACGAACAACACGTCGTTCTGCGCACCGATGGTTTCCAGATTCTTCTTTTGCAACAGGATGCGTCCTTGACTGTCCAATTCCAGATACTCGGCATCGGCCATGAACTGCATCAGAATCAGTTGGTCCTCCGGATCCCACTCGTCAAGCGTCAGGCGCAACTGCTCGACTTTCTCATTCCACACCTCTTCCGGATAGAACATCAGACACTCATTGTCTGCATCACGGCGCATCACGATACGTTTGGACTCTGACTCAGCCAGAATCTTACGATAAGTCGCCGGAACGAAAATGCGCCCTTTTTCGTCCAGTCTTGCTTCTATATTTCCAATGAATGTCTGCATAATTCTCCACTTTGTTATTTTAGGGTCCCCGGAGTAAACCAAGCCGCAGGCTGTTTGCTATGGGGAGAGCGTAGCGTAAAACGTAGCGTAATTGAACGGCTGTGCCGTGAGTCACGCGAGTTTTAACGTTAGCGAGTGCAAAATTACAAAAAATATTTGAATTTCCCCACATTTCCCCACAAAAAAAGTTTTCAATTGTTTTGTTAACAAGTTTTCAACAATTGAATGCATAAAATAACCCACGTAATTTCAGTGTATTACGTGAGTTATTAACAATTTAATAAAAATGTGGGGTAAAGTGGAGCAGTGTTATGGATTTTTGATAACAAGACTACCAATTCCCGAATAAATAAGTTCAGCCAGACGCTCTTTATATACGTTCTGCAGGCTGTCTTGACGCTTGCGTTCGGTCAGGAAATCCTGCTTGGTATATTGCCAATTGTCTTTCTTATCGATCACATTGGGGATGTCCTGGGTGGAGTAGTAGCGATTGAGATAAACCGGCGCCAGATGATCGGTGGAGATACCGCCGCTGTTTCTTCCCCATGAACCCGGTTCGTCTGTAGCCGGCGCTGGGGTGATATAGAGATACTGGTCGATATCGCTCCGTTTGACCACACCGATGGTGCTGATGATGCCGCTTGCTACGGAAGTGAAATCCGAGGCTACATAGACGGCATCCGGTTGTCGCACATCCACCCAGCGCATAGGCAGCACGGAATGACTATAACTCAATAACAGTCCCCATTTCCAGTCCACCAGGTACCAGTTTTGCACCGTGTCCACCCGGATGAACGGGTCATGACCGATGATGAACTCTTTGCAGGTACCGCCTTGGCTCAGATCACGCATGCGGAAATTGCCTTTGCTGTCCGGCACTAACATCACGTTGTGGTGGTATGCGGCTGCTAAAGGATTGAGTTTCACCACATAGTACTTTCCTTCCTGGTACTGTTCCTTCCATTCCGGCCCATTGGGGTTACAGGCGGCTAATCCTATAGCGGCTATTGCTAATACAAATGTATAGATATGTTTCATAGCTTGTGTTATTTATATAAGATCTTGATCCACGGACCTTTACGGTTCATCTTTTTATTCGGCAGATATTTGACGACATACACCGTTCCGGTGTACAGCTTGTCTTCCGGCAGAGGTACTACATTCACATGAGCACTGACCGGAATGGTAGCGATGAGTGTTCCGTCCGTGGTGTAGATGTTGACACTTCCGTTCGTTAACGACTGCGGCAGATAAACCACATGCGTCGCCTGATCATAGTTGATTGAATCGTACGCTAAAGTCAGATGCTTGGAGTTGGCCGGTTCTCCGTCCGGTGTGTAGATAGAGAATGGTTCACTCAGTGTACTCAGGTGCTCGTCGCAACCTTTATTCTCCTCACATTGCAGGCGGATATAATACGTCGTGTTCGGTGTCAGGTCATAAGCATAGAACTGCGTGAACGGTTCCTGATCCTCCAAATCCTGCGGAATAATCGTCATCTCACGTCCCTTGTACGTGTAAACGGTCTTTTGGTCAAAGGTAGTAGTGAACGCATCCAGGCAGACACCCTCCCCGCCGATAGACGTGTAGTTCAGCCGGAAACGACGGTATCCATCCTCGTGTGAGAAATTGCGGGTGTACGTAAATTTCTTTGTGTTCTTGGTGACAGAAATCGTTCCCAGAGTGTCAATACCCGAATCACTGAAACCGATGAGGGTGAAGAACCCCACTTCGGAATCGGTTGTTGCAGGCGCATTCAACCACATACTCAGTTCAACCACCGGTTGTGGGAATATCGGCGAGATGATATGTTCGTCGTTTTCTTTGAACCATAACGAGACGGCACCTTCCTCCTTTGCCTTGGTTGTCGTGCGGTAGAAAGAGGTGTACCAACCGCTTTCGGCAACCGTCACTTCCTCATCCCAGCCTTCAAAACTCTCCATCACCGATTCCTTGCCTTCTTCCATATGATACATCGTCACGTAGTACTCTTCCGCGTCATCTTGCGGTGTCCAGCGTACGAGGAACGAGGTGGGTGTGACATCTTCAACTGCCGAGATAGACGGCGATTCAATCAATACCGGTCTCGGACTGATGCCGCGTACCGTTAAGGTACCTACGGACTTGTCCTGACGAACGGTGATTGATCCCTGTTTTACTTCACATATCATCTTACGCGGTGCGTATTGTACGTATATATCAGTCTCTAAGACGGAGTCAGCCTGAACACTTGCCGTCAAAGAAGTGCGCCAGTTAACACTGTCATTGGAGATATAGAATCCCGTTCCGGAAGAGGAGATGGTTACGTCCATATTCGGATCCAGATGTTCCCCGGCGATGCGCAGTTTGGACCCCGGTGTATAACCGATCTTGCTATCCGGGTTATAGGTACTTTGAATCACCGGCAGTTCTGCAGGCAGAAACATGAATCCGTTGGATTTAAAGGTAAAGACGATATTCTCTCCGCTTTCGGTGATGTCCGTGATGGGTTGCTCTACGATCTCTCCGTTATGCAATAACGGACTGAAGGTTGTCACGTTCTTTGAACCGGGGTAGGGATCACTCGCTGCCGAATAACCTCGTACACCTCCGGCCTCTTCGATGTCATAACGCAGAGGGATGCTGTTATTGGGGCTGTTATTCCCCCAAGCCGATGCACTGTAATCCACGTGCCAGATGAGCAGACCCGTTCCCGGTAAACTCGTGGAATGACGATCCCATCCTACATGCTGGCGGTTCTCCAATAACCAGTACTCACTCGGACTGGGCGAACCCCAACTGAGGTTATGCGTCTCTTTGGCGATTAGATAAACCTGTTTCTTTCCGTTCTCGATCGGCTCCAAGGTATAAACACCTGCTTCGGTTAACTGAACGGGAGTCAGCCAGCCTAACTCAAACCGCTCTCCGGCGGTATGGGTAGGGGGCGTCTTTCCGTTTCCGTTGTAACTGCCGGAACACATGATATCCCATGAACCGATGGTGTATGAACCGGACTTATCGGTGTCGTAGTAGTCCGGTAAACCGAGAACGTGTCCGAACTCGTGGCAGAATGTACCGATGCCGCACATCGCGTTTCCTGCGGAACCGCGTAACTCCGATGTGCACGCGTAGTCGTAGATCAGTTTTCCGTTCACGCGGTCACCGGTGGTAACGACGCTGCGGTGCGGCCAGATGGTTGTCGATGAGGCACCTTCCGCCTCGTTATGACCGGCATAATAGATAAATACGTTATCCAAACGGCCGTCGTTGTTGGTGTCATAAACCGACATGTCGACACCTAACTCGTCCGACACTTTCATACACGCTTCCACGACCATGCGACCGGTATGCTCGTCGTAATAAGCGCTGGTCTTATTCAACTCAATCGGTCCGTAGCAATCAAAAATCGGCGAGAAGATACTGTCGGAACATGCGATGAAGTAGTCCCGTGCCGAACCGACTCCGCCGTTAGCGCTGTACCCCGACTCATTGAGCATCTTCTCAAAGTCCGCCTGCTTGTATTGGAACTTCTGATCGGTGAAATTGACAAGAATAACGACGCTATGCGGACTACCGGATAACGGGAAAGTAGCGGCAAACTGTTGCTGTTGTGCTACGTGTCGTGCCTTACGTGCCGATGCCGAAGGCGTTACCACCGACGCATCGTTGACCCACATGCCTTGTTTATTCAGGCGCACAGGCGTACCGTCCATGCGCGTGTAGTAACTGTGAAACTCGTCGCCTTTCAACTGCAGCGTCACCTCACTTCCGTCTGCTTGTACCTTCACAATCGGTTCCGGTGTGGCCATAACTGCCCAAGCACTCACACTCAGCAAACAGGCACTCAGAAATACCAATATCTTTCTCATATGCGTAGATTTTTCCAATTTAGGCCGCAAAGGTACAAAAAAAAATTCGAATGTGCAAATAAAACTTGTTTTATTTTGCCATTTGCACACAAAAAAATCCCACATACGCAAATGTATGCAGGATTTTTTTTAGATTTTCAAGAAAAATTACTTCCCCTCAATACCCTTTACCAATCTAAGTGGCTCTACTTTACCGAGGTTAATCATAGCTTTTGTATCTTTCTTTGCACGAACTTGTTTCTTCGGAGCACCATACGGTTGGCCCTTCTCTCCGTCCTCATAAATGTAGGTTTCCAGATCCAATGCGTACGGTTGTGCAAGAGCTTCAGAATAAGATTGAGCTTCTTCATTCAATGCTAAACCGGTTCCTAATGCGCCTGCACACCAATCTACTTTCAGTTGATATACAGGAACAATTTCTTCCTCTTCATTGTAATCGGTATAGAATACACCTCCGGTGATGATAGCATCAAACCAAGGATAGGAAGCGATACTACCGTCTTGGATGATGGCTGCACGGAGATGCGCACCCTTTGCGCCTGTAGCGTAAAGATCTTTATCAAACGAAGGTGAGCTACCAGCGTCTCTTGCTTCGAAATAAGCTTGCCATACGTTACCAATGATTGCCGGATCTAATGAACCAGCTTCAGCTCCGAATGCAGTATTGTTGTAGTCTTCTGCAATCGTGAAAGCCAAATCCCAAGGCTCACCGATATATTCACCGGAAGTAGAAGATTCAATGAACGGAATGGATGCGGTCACAAAAATGTAATCGCCAGCACCTTCTTCGTCACCAGGGATAACTACATCGCTCGGAATACACAACTCTACAGAGTACAATTTGCAGGTATAAGTAGCCTTTTTGGTCTCATATACAATCGTAGTGTCGCTTGTAGGTGCTTCTGACTTAGTGGACGGGAAATAATAAACAGTGGAACTGGGTGCCCAACTTTCCTCGAAGGTCATAACGGTTACTTGGCATACTGCGCTCAGTTCACCATGCTTAGCGGTGATGTTAGCCTCACCGGAAGCAACAGCTGTAACAACGCCTTTTTCATCTACAGTTGCAACTTCTTCGTTGCTACTCTCGAAAGTTAATTCCGGTGCAGTGGTGATGCTGGTCGGCTCCCAACGAACAATCAGTTTCTGGGTCTCACCAGGTAACAACTCTACAGTTTTCTCTTTGAAGGAAATAGAGGTATACGAACTACCACTCTCAGTCGGTTTACAGCCTGCAAAAACTAATGCAAGGGCTGCTAATACTACAAAATACTTTTTCATAATGATTTTTTTTTATTAGTTATTGTTTTGTAAATTGGTTTTACTTCCGATATTCGGGTTGTAACGGGTCTCTGAGGTTGGGATCTGGCATTGGAACTGCTCAGCCTCAGCGCTGCTGGTGATATCCAGTGTCTTGTCTCCACGACTCAGGTGGTTTGTTCCCAGCGTACGCTGTTTCTGCAGACGACGTAACATCTGCATCGAGTAACCTTCACCCCACATCTCAACACGCCAGTTGTAGATGATCGCTTCTTTTACAGCCTCGGAACCGGTTAGACTGGCTAACCAAGCGTTGTAAGCGGTCTCTTCACCCGGAATGACACGTTCGTCACATAATGCCTGGAGGTACGAAACGGCTGTGGTATAGTCATCATTGCTCCATGCAGCTTCTGCTGCAATCAGGTATGCAGACTCGACACGCATAAACACGTTGTCGCACAACCAGTCACGATCCACCTTATCCAGAGCCGTTACATGTTTGTACTTGGGGCTGTAGAACTTACCGTCCGGACAATAGGGGAATTTCTCCGAACCGGAACGGAACCAACCAAGACGTGCGTCCCAACCCATTGTTTCGATATCTTCATACAACTTACTGTCGATACCTTTGGTATCACCGGCCGCTGCGTAACTATACGAGTGGATATCAACCTGACCGAAGAAGGAACCCAAAGCAGTGGTGGTTTCTACGGTTACATCCTGACCCCACATCCAGTTAGCGGCAGATACATCGGAGAAACCGGTGGAGAACAGGTCTTTGTACTTCAACAGCGGGTATTTGCCACCGTTGATAACAGCCTGCGCTTGCTCCAAAGCAATGGTGTAGCAGTTCTTGCCGTCTGCTATGATTGTATTCTTGTCGCCGTGGTTCAGCATCGCATATGCCAACATCAGACGTGCTACGTCTGCATCGATCTCCAACTTCGAAGAACGCTGGTTGAACGGAGCGAAGAAATCCAACAACTCAATGGCCTCCGACAGGTCCTCATAGATGCGGTCATAAACTTCACCTACGGTGGAAAGCGGTGCACCTAACGTACCGGCTTTCACATCGGTACCTGTGTAAACAGGGATAGCATCTACGTCGAGATCCGCTACATCTTTGTCACGGGGATCCGTGTAGATATCCAGCAGGTTGGCATAAGCCCAACCACGCATAGCCAGGATCTGACCGTAGTAATAACCGTTCGCTGCGATCTCATCCGACGGATCACCACCTTCGGCAAGGGTCTTCAAGATCTCATCCACCTGGTCCGTAACGGCGATGTCACAGAGGTTTGTCAGGTTGATGATCTCATAGAAATACGACCATGCGTAACTGCGGTTGTAAGCATAGTAATAACCGCGCTCGAAGTTTTCAAACCATCCGTAACTGGATTTCTTCATCGCCATGTCGCCCGACTGGATATCACTGTACATATCCAGCGAACGCTTGCCGAACGTGTCGTGGCCGCCGTATTCATACAGCTTCGAGTAGATACCTAAGATCGAACCTTGCAGGTTATCCGGCAGTTCTGCGAACTGTTCCTCCAGCAGTACACCGCCGTCCGGATATTGCGTCAAGAAGCTGTCTCCGCAGGAACTGAGGCCCAAACCCATCACGATGGATGCTAAAATATATTTTGCTTTTTTCATATCTGTAACCTCCTATGTTTAGAATTGTACTTTTAAACCTGCCATGATGGTGGATAACGGACTATAGTCGTCATAACCGTTCGAACCGCTGAAGGACATCATCGGGTTGTAACCGCGACGTGCCGATGCAATGGCCAGGTTATCAGCAGCTACCCAGATCTGCAAGTTGTTCAGTTTGATCTTCTCGATCAGTTTCTTCGGGAACTTGTAACCGATGTTGATGTTGTTCAGACTCAGGTACGAGTTGCTCGTTAAGAAACGATCCGAAGAGGCATTGGCGTAGTCGTCAGCACCGTTACTCAAACGCGGAATATTGGTGTTTGTGTTGTTCTCCGTCCATGCGTTCTTGATATCTTTGTGCCAGTTCATAGAACCGATCTTGTCGCTATGCATCAACAGCGCATACATGTTATCGTATCCGTAACCACCGATACGGTAACTGCAGCTCACGCTGAACGTGAATCCGTATGCCTCCAAATCAATACCGAAACCACCGTCCAAATCAGGCATGTAACTCTTTCCGATATAGTTGCTACCTGCGTAGGTGTATTCCTCGTTGGTAACGGTCGTCGTGGCAATGTGTGCATTTGGGTTCTTGAGCTTGTACTCATAAACCGAAGCAATGTAGTTGTCGCCGGACTCGCCTTCGGGGATCAACTCTGCCGATTCGTGACCGAAATCACCCTTGTCGGCATCGTAGTAAGCGGTGTAGCATGCCTGACCTTCGTCGTTAACACCCTCATAATGAACCATGTAGTAGTCAGCCGTCGAGTGACCTACTGCCATACCACCGGACATCACCATACGTTGCGGCTTGCCGTCCTCGTCATAACCGTCGATCGGCATCTGCAGCATCTTGTTACGATAGTAACCGCCGTTCAAACGGATATCCAACTTCACGTTACGACTATTCACAGCGTGTGCCTTCAAGTCAAATTCAACACCCTGGTTCTCCATCGCTGCGTCGTT
>CAMIZK010000029.1 GCA_946403315.1 uncultured Bacteroidales bacterium
CCATTCGCCTTTAGCCATTCGCCTTTCGCCATTAGTACTTGATATTATCAATCAGCCGAACCGGTCCGCAATAGACGGTGACGCAACCGATGGCGTGATCGAAGGTGTTGGTAGGCAGCAGACTGGTCTGATCCACGATCTCGTAATACTCCACTTCCAATCCCTCAACGGCATTGATCGTGTCGATGACGCGTTGTTGAACGGCTTCTACGGTCGCACCTTCCTCTTTCGCCCATTCCAACGAAGCAAAAAGCGTTTTAGAGATAGCCAACGCGGTCTTTTTCTCCGCTTCGGAAAGCCGTTCGTTACGACTGCTGAGTGCCAAACCCGATGCTTCACGTACGATAGGACAGTCGATGATCTGCAGGTTTCCGAACGTGCCGGCCATACTGCTGCGCTCTACCATATGGTGGATGATCGCCAACTGTTGGAAGTCTTTCTCTCCGAAATACGCCTTGTCGGGTTGTACCAGATAGAACAAACGGCTTACCACTTGTACCACACCGTTGAAATGACCGGGACGCATCTTGCCTTCCATCACTTTGTCCAAACCGGCGAAGTCAAAATCGAAGGTGGTGTTCATCTCCTCTTCCGAATACATCTCTTCCGGTGTGGGTGCGAAGACAAAGTCTGCACCGATGGTTTCCAATAACTCCGCATCGCGTTGGATGTTACGAGGGTACTTGGCCAGGTCCTCTTTGTTGTTAAACTGGGTAGGATTGACAAAAACCGAAACGAAACATACGTTATTCTCGTTCACGGCGCGTCTCACCAGACTGGCGTGACCTTCATGCAAGGCACCCATAGTAGGCACCAAACCGATGGTTTTTCCTGTTGCTTTGCAAGCCTCTACCATCGCTTGCAATTCCTTTTTGGTAGTAATAATTTGCATATAAAAGTGCTATAAATTGGTCCTTATTGTCAAAAAATCGTGCAAAGATACACTTTTTTTTGCATATGTCAAAATTTTTTTGTAACTTTGCAGCGGAAAAATGTTCACACGCTTATGAAAGAGCCGAAACGAATCCTTTTTATCTCCCAGGAGATATACCCTTATTTGGCAGAAGAGACGCCAATTCGTCTGTTAAACCGTCAGCTTCCGGAGTATTTCCAGAGCCATGGTTTTGAGACTCGTACGTTCATGCCTAAGTTCGGTGAGATCAACGAGCGCCGTAACCAGTTGCATGAGGTGATTCGGCTGTCCGGTATGAATCTGATCATTGAGGATTCGGATCACCCCTTGCTGATTAAGGTGGCTTCCATTCAGTCTGCGCGTATCCAGATTTATTTTATTGACAACGATGATTTGTTTGGCCGTCGCAAAGGTTTGACCGATGCGTCAGGAGTGGAGTATGCGGATAATGATGATCGTGTGATTTTCTATGCCCGTGGTGTGATTGAGACAGTGAAGAAACTCCGCTGGACACCGGATATCATCGTTTGTTCCGGATGGATGAGTGCGTTAGCGCCGATCTATCTGAAGAAAGCCTTCTTTGATGAACCGTTCTTCGCAAACTCAAAAATCGTCCTATCCTTGGACGAGAACGAATATCAAAAGGCTTTTCCGACGAAGTTCTCGGAGAAAATGCGTATCGATGGTATCACCACAACCGACGTGCGCTCCATTGTGGATTTCCCGGTCGGATACGAGGAGTTGATGCGTCTGGCGGTGGATTATTCGGATGCGTTGGTATATGCGTCGCCTAAGGTGAACCAACGGGTAGCAAACTATGCGGAGACGAAGGGAAAACCCGTTTTGCCGTACGAGGAAACAGAGGATGTATCCGCTGCGGCGAAACGTCAATGGGATTTCTTCCAAACGTTATTAGGGAAAGAAGAAGAATGAATAAACGATTTGCGTTTATAGGATGTATCATTGCTTTCGTCATGGCCTTTACGGCCTGTAAAGACGATGTGGCCAGTACCGGAGAATCGGTGCTGGATTCCGGAGATCAGATTATTGTGCTGGCGGATACGTTTGCTTTCCGTTCGGCGATAGACAGTTGCAGCGCGATCATCTCTCAGGCGGACTCTTTCTTGCTGGGTGAGATTGAGACGGATTTCGGTGTGCTGCGTGCCTCTATCTTGACGCAATTGGCCTGTCCGGAGGGTTATCAGTATCCTTCCGGATCGCATATCAAGAATCTCGGATTGGATTCGGTTTGCCTGTTCATGTATTACGCCAGCTGGACGGGAGACGGTTATTCGCCTTTGGCTATTGATGCCTATATGATGGATAAAAAGACCTTCCGCTATTCCGGTACGTATCCTACGGATCTGGATATCGACGATTACTGTTCCCATACCCATAGCATCCTGGCCAATCACCGGATTGTGGTGGCGTCCGAAAAATTGGATTCGGTGCAAGACAGCAACGGAAAATACACACCGATGCTGCGTATGCGTGTCAATGATGATTTTGCCGACTATTTCTGGAACATCCAGTCTTTTAATGACCAGGAGACCTTCAATAACCAATTCAAAGGTTTGCTCATTGAGACCTCCTTCGGTTCGTCCACGATGCTGAATATATCCGATATCGCGTTGGGCGTCTTTTATCATTTTGAATACGAGAAGACGCCGGGCAATGACACCTTGGTGCATGATATGAAAGCCTTCTACGCCAATTCGGAAGTGCGTACGGTCAATCATCTCTATTACGAGGATAAGCAAGCTTTGGTGGAAGAACTGAAACAGGATTCCGACACCTATAATTATATTATCGCGCCTGCAGGCGTGTACACGCGTATGCAATTCCCGATGGCGCAGATTGCGGATACCATCATCCGTCATCTGACCTATGACTCGATATGGAATGACGCCCATGACAGCATCGCTTATCTCTACAAGCGTCCGTATATCAACAAGGCCGAGGTGCGTGTGAATGTGGAGAATGTGTTCACGGGTTCGGAAAGCGAGATCACACGCAATGACTGGCTGCAACCGGCTTCGTATATGCTGCTGATTAAAGAGCAGAGCATGGACCGTTTCTTTAAGAACCGGGAACTGCCTACCGACACCTGTGCGCTGTTAAGTGCGCTGACGCAAGGAACCGACACGGCCGGAAACACCATCTATTACTATACCTATGACCTGTCCGATTTCTTGGGAAACCAGTTGCGTAATGAGGAGGAAGAAGAGGAAGTGCTAAACCTGATGCTGGTACCGGTGACGATTAAGACCAGTGCTACTTCCTATTCCTCTACCACCGTCTCATCAGTACGCCAACAGCAAACGATGTCTGCTACCAAGATCCGTTCCGCACAGAATGATATGGAACTGGAACTGGTCTATAGCGGGTTCTAATAACACAAAAAAAACGCGGCTCAAACCGCGTTTTTTAATTGTATCAGTTTCCGATGACCTAACTTCTGTTCGGTGAACTGTTTGGTTACCCGGAACTCCTGTGTCGTACCTACATGCTTGTGATTCGGTAACTCAAACATCAGATCGGTCATCACGGTCTCCATCAGTCCTCTCAATCCACGTGCACCGAGTTTGTACTCAATCGCTTTATCCACGATATAATCCAGTGCTTCATCGTCAAACGTAAGCGTCACGTTATCCATCGCCAGCAGTTTCTTGTACTGCTTAGTAAGCGCATTCTTCGGCTCGGTAAGGATATTACGCAATGCTTCTTTATTCAAAGGCTCCAGATAGGTCAGAACCGGCAGACGACCGATGATCTCCGGAATCAAACCGTAGGACTTAAGATCTTGCGGTGCGATATATTGCAGCAGATTGTTCTTATCCACCTGTGCCGCTTTCTCTTGTGCCGCAAAACCTACCGTCTGCGTGTTCATACGCTGGGAGATCTTACGCTCGATACCGTCAAAAGCACCACCGCAGATAAAGAGGATATTCTTTGTGTCGATATGTATCAACTCCTGATCCGGATGTTTCCGTCCACCCTGAGGCGGTACGTTGACAATCGAACCCTCCAGCATCTTCAGCAGACTCTGCTGTACACCTTCACCGCTCACGTCACGCGTGATGGACATGTTCTCACTCTTACGGGCGATCTTGTCGATCTCATCAATGAAGATGATACCGCGTTGCGCTTTGGTCACGTCATAATCCGCATCTTGCAGCAGGCGAACCAGCAGCGACTCCACGTCTTCACCTACATAACCTGCCTGTGTCAGTGCGGTGGCATCACCGATGGCGAAAGGCACTTTCAGCATCTTGGCGATCGTGCGTGCCAGAAGAGTCTTACCCGTTCCGGTGGATCCCACCAGCAGGATATTGCTCTTCTCAATCTCTACGTCATCGTTCGAGATCTCTTGCAGCACCCGTTTGTAATGGTTATATACCGCTACAGAAAGAAAACGCTTGGCATCATCCTGACCAATCACATACTGGTCCAAGAACTCCTTGATGCCCTGCGGCGTCGGTAAGTTAGCCAAACTCAATTCACCGGCTTTGGCTGCCACTTTCTTGGGTTTGGCGGTAAGCATCTTGTAACCCGACTCAATACACTCGCTGCAAATAAGCGTGGTGCGCTCCATGCCTTGGAACATCTCCGGCATAGTGCGCCCACAGAAACTGCACGTATTTACTGTATTACGCCCCATTATTCCTTATGCGTATATACCTTGTCGATCATTCCGTATTCCAGCGCTTCCTGCGAGGTCATCCAGTGGTCACGGTCCGCATCCTGACGGATTTGTTCCATCGACTTACCGGACTTGTCGGAGATGATCTGATAGAGTTCGTCTTTGAGTTTGAGAATCTCTTTCGCTGTGATCTCAATATCGCTGGCCTGACCTTGAATACCTCCAAGAGGCTGGTGAATCATGACACGACTGTGCGGTAATGCGGCACGCATTCCTTGCTCGCCGGCTACCAGTAACACCGCTCCCATAGAAGCAGCCAAACCGGTGCAGATCGTAGCTACACGTGCTTTGACAAACTGCATCGTGTCATATATTCCCAAACCGGCATACACCGAACCACCCGGCGTATTCAGATACAGGTTGATATCGCGTTCGCTATCCACGGAGTCCAGATAGAGTAACTGCGCCTGAATCACATTGGCTGTGTAGTCATTCACCTCGGTACCGAGGAAAATAACACGGTCCATCATCAGACGACTGAACACATCCATCTGCGTCACGTTTAACTGACGCTCCTCCAGGATAGTGGGCGATATATAACCGCTTGCACGGGTCGAATCCATGCTGCGAGACATAACGTTCTCTACATGCATGGAGTTCAAACCCTGCGAGACAGCGTATTTAATGAAATCGTTTTGCATAACTTTAGCCATTAGCCATTAGCCATTAGCCATTATTTCTTCAACGCTTCCTTTTTCTCTTTGCGCTTGGCAATCGCACGTTGGATATCGTATGCAATCGGCGAAGCGATGAACAGAGACGAATAGGTACCAACGATAACACCCATGAGGAGAGCGAAGACGAAACCTTGGATCGTCTCACCACCGAAGATGAAGATCGCCAACAGTACCACAAACGTACTCATAGAGGTCGAGAACGTACGGCTCAAGGTGTTGTTCAATGCATCGTTGATGTTCACGCTCTTCTCACGTTTCGGATATAACTTGTTGTACTCACGAACACGGTCGAAGATGACCACGGTATCGTTGATAGAGTAACCGATAACGGTCAGGATAGCAGCGATAAATGCCTGGTCGATCTCCATAGAGAACGGCATGATCTTCCAAAGGATCGCATACAGACCCAGGATAATCACGGTATCGTGCGCCAAAGCTACCAATGCACCTACGGAGTAAGCAAAGTTGCGGAAACGGATCAAGATATAGATGAAGATACCGATCAACGCAGCAAAGATAGCCCAGATAGCACTGGTCTTGATGTCGTCTGCAATAGACGGACCTACCTTCTGGCTCTGCATGATACCTACCTCCGGGTTCTTCTCCGACGAACTGAAGTCATCGAAACTAACCTCTTGTGCCATGAACGGTTTGCATCCGTCGTACAGCAGTTGGTCAATCAGATCATCTACATCATCCTCGTTAACGAGGTAGTTAGTCGATACACGTACCTGGTTGGCATTGTTACCAAAGGTGATTACGTTCAGCGAGAAGGACCCCTCTTCGCCACGTACTTTGGCATCTGCCTTGAAGACCTCATTCAGGTTCTCACGTACTTTCTGGGTCTCAATCTGGTCGTTGTCAAAACGAACCACATAGTTACGACCACCGGAGAAGTCAATACCCAAGTTCAGTTTTCCGAACACGTGCGGCTCAAGACCCAAGATAGCGAAGATCACAAGTGCACCTGACAGGCAGTAAGCCCACTTGCGCGCTTTCACGAAGTCGAAGTGGATATTCTGCAGGAAGTTCTTCATCATCGGAGTGGTGAAGCTCAACTCTTTCGCATTCTCACGCTTGCAGTAGTCATCCAGCAACAGACGGGTGATGAACACAGCCGTCAAGAAGGACGAGATGATACCGATCATATAGGTAACAGCGAAGCCCTTGATAGGACCTGTACCGAAGTAAGCCAGGATGGCACCGGTCAGGAACGAAGTCACGTTCGCATCCACGATGGCGCTGATGGCACCCTTGAAACCATCCTCAACCGCTTTACGCATACCCTTGCCGCCACGGAGCTCCTCACGGATACGCTCGTAGATAAGCACGTTCGCATCCACAGCCATACCCATCGTTAGCACGATACCGGCAATACCCGGCAAGGTCAGTACGGCGTTGAAGGAAGCAAGGATACCTACCAACAGGAAGAGGTTGCAAACCAATGCAGCGTCTGCAATCAGACCCGGGATCCAGCCATAGTAGAAGATCATGTAAACCAGGATCAGGATGAAACCGAGTACGAAAGAAAGCAAACCGGCACGGATAGCTTCTTGACCCAGTGACGGACCTACTACATCCGATTGGATGATACGGGCAGGAGCCGGCATCTTACCGGACTTAAGCGTGTTCGCCAAGTCCTTTGCCTCGTCCATCGTGAAGTGACCGGTAATAGAACTGCTACCGCCGGTGATCTCACTCTGTACGTTCGGGAAACTATATACGAAACCATCCAATACGATGGCTACGCTCTTCTGTCCATCTTCATACGCTTTCTTGGTGATCTCAGCCCATTTGCGAGCACCTGCAGCGTTCATCTTCATCAATACCTCGGCATGACCGTTCTGTTGGAAGTCAGCACGAGCATCGGTGATCACGTCGCCTTCCAATCTCGGACCCTTACGAGTCGATTCACGCTTCAACGCGATGAGACGGAAATACATGCCGTGGTCATCAATCGCTTTTACTTCCCAGCAGAAATGTGCCAAACTCGGCAGGTCTGCTTTGTGATCTCTCAGAATAGCGTTGATGCGTGCGGTATCCGAATAATGAGCTACACCGATAACCGGCGTGTTGTCTCTACCGATAACGCCGTCAGAGAAAAGACCAACCAGCGTCTGCTCTTCTTCAGCTAACTTACTTTCGATGTTCTGCAGGTCGCTGTACAACTCGGTGTTGTAATAGGTGTCCCAGAACTCCAGGTTTGCACTACCTTGCAGCAGTTTCTCTACACGCTTCGGTTCTTTGATACCCGGTAACTCAATCAGGATACGGCCGTTACCTAACTTCTGGATGTTCGGCTGTACAACACCGAAGCGGTCGATACGGGTACGAAGAACGTTGAACGAGTTCTCAACCGCGTCATCCACTTCGTTACGGATAATGCGCTTTACCTCGTTGTTGTCCATGTCCGGATCAATCTTGTCACGCATCGTAGCGGTGAACAGCGGAGCCAGACGGCCACCGCCTAACTCATACTCGTCAAAGAAAAGACCCAAGAAGTCATTCGACATACCGTCTTTCATGTGCTGACGAGCAGCAGCAATAGCGGCTTTGTAGTTCTTTTCCAGACTGTGACCGGTCAGTGCGTCCAGAATGTCCGGAACAGACACTTCCATCGTCACGTTCATACCACCCTTCAAGTCAAGACCCAAACCGATCTCTCTCTCACGGCACTCTTTGAGCGTGTGCCAACACCAAACTGTCTTGGTCGCAATGGAGTCGAGGTAATAAGCCTCTTTAATCTTGGCCAGCGAATCATTCACTACGCCATCTACCATCGCTTGCTCCTGTCCGTACTCTTTTGCTCGATTGTCATAGATACGAGTTACAAAAGAGAAAGACAGATAAAAGGCGCATACCGCAATAAGGCATGCTACCAAAAATCTAACAAGTCCTTTGTTTTGCATAATTGTTTTTATATTTGTTTTTGATTTTATTTCCTTGTCTTATCGCACGTACGTGACGCGTACTTTCGCGCACGACACACAAAAAGTGCGCAAAGGTACTACTTTTTTTTGACATATGCAAGAAAAAAGTGAAAAATCGTCTATTTTTGGGTCTATTTGACCTAAAATCAGCCTACATTGAACTGAGAACCGCCTATAAACTCACGTAAAATGGAGGTGCGTGGAATGTAAGATGCTTCCAGTCCTTCAAAGAAACTGAGGTAGTACAGCAGCTGTTCCGCGATCTTGTATTCCGGTGCGGAAGCAGGTACCGTTTGCAGTGCCGTTTCCACGGCATAACGGATGGCCGGAAGTTCATACGTCATCGAAGTGTCAAACTGTGCATCCGCTTCGTTTTTGAACGGCTCGATCCATTTCTCTTCCCCTTCCCGCACGGAGGGCCATCCGGCAATGGTATCCAACGGACTCTTGCCGCGTGTACGATAGTCGCGGCTTATTCGGCGTAACAGACGATGCACGTAGGTCGGTATCCAGGTCTCGCCGTCTAATGATACCGGACTCATCGGTGCCGCGTAGATCTTGTATTTCTGCGCATCGCTGATATGCCGGGTTAAGATCGGATTTAAGGCATGAATACCCTCCATCACCAATACGGCCTCACCCTCCAAACATAATGTCTCTCCCGGATACTCCCGTTTCTCTTCGGCAAAATTAAAGGTGGGTAAAGCAATTTCCTTTCCGGCTACAAGCGCTTTCAGATCCTCTTCCAATTGGTTAAGATCAATCGCGTAGACCGATTCGTAATCTTTCGTTCCATCCGGTTTTAAAGGCGTGAGTGTACCGTTCAGATACCAGTTATCCAACGATAATGCCACCGGTTGTTTTCCGTGCGCCAGCAACTCCAGACACAGCTTGTGACTCGTGCTGGTTTTGCCGCTTGAGGAAGGACCGGCAATCAGCACGACACGTGCGTTACGGGAACAGATCTCTTCGGCGATTCGCGCCAGCTGTTCGCTATGGTACGCTTCCCCTTCGGATACTAACTGAGCGGCATGACCGCTTTCAATCATTTCATTGATATACGCTACGCGGCGTTTGGATTCAGCAATCGACATCGATGATAATTTTTGAGGTTGAATATTTCTTGGCGGACCATACATGGTCTATCGCTTCTTTCAGTCTTCTCTTTGCCTCCGTGAGGTTGGCTCTTTGCTCTATACGCAGCGTCAGCTCACGGATATAATAGGCCTGCACACGTTCCACGGAGGGAATGATCACTGCAGAAATTCTTCGACCGAAAACACGTGCCAGATAGGTTTGTAATTCGGTGGCTGCCGCATGGATCTTGACCCCGTTATGATCTTTCATTGTTAATCGGATAATCCGGTAGAATGGAGGATAATGGAATAGTTCCCGTTCAGCGATTTGTTGATCATACAAGGCCCGGTAATCATGGTTTTCCACCATCTGCAACACTGCATGGGAGGGATCAAAAGTTTGAATCAGCACCTCCCCTTTCGTGCCTTTCCGTCCTGCTCTGCCTGCCACTTGTTCCAGCATCTGGAAGGCCCGTTCGTAGGCTCGGAAATCCGGTTGATTAAACAGCGGATCGGCATTCAGTACCGCTACTAATCGTACGTCATCGAAATGCAGACCTTTCGTCACCATCTGTGTGCCTACCAGTATATCGCATTCGTGTTCGGCAAAGCGGTTGATGATATCCTGGTACGCCGATTTATTGCGTGTCGTATCCAGATCCATACGCAATACCCGTGCATCCGGGAATAAGGCCTGTATCTCATCCTCAATCCGTTCGGTACCAAAACCAATCGCTTTCAGTTCTCCGCTACAAGTAGGACAAACGGGTGGGATGGGGGTCTTGTATCCGCAATAATGGCATCTCAGTTCCCGGTCACTCATATGCAGCGTCATCGGTACATCGCATTGCACACACCTAGGCGGTTGACCGCAGGCCATGCATTGGAGTTGAGGCGCATACCCGCGGCGGTTTTGAAAAAGAATAACCTGCTTATGGTCCGCTAAGCACTGCCGGATCTTTTCCACCAAGGGGTCACTGAAATGACCGTACATCTCCTTGCGTTCGTATTGTTTTCGGAGATCAATAAGCGATATATCCGGTAACTCCACTCCTCCATATCGCTCGGTCATAGAAACCAAACCATATACGCCTTTTTGCGCCAGATAATAGGATTCTATCGATGGGGTAGCAGTACCTAACAGCACCTTCGCCTGATGCGTTTTGGCCAGCATAATCGCTGCGGCTCTGGCATGATAACGCGGATTGGGTTCCGCCTGCTTGTAACTCGGATCATGCTCTTCGTCCACAATCACCAGACCCACGTCCGGAATCGGTAAGAAGATCGCACTTCGTGCACCGATCACTACAAAAGGCTCTGAATGCTGACTACTGAAAGCTGAAATCTGTTTATACCGCTGTTCCCGTTCGGCATCGGTAAAACGACTGTGATACACAATTAACCGATCACCGAACACGCGTTGCAGACGGGTGGTCAGTTGGGTCGTCAAAGCAATCTCCGGCACCAAATACAGCACGTTCTTGCCGGCTGCCAATTGTTTCTCGATCAGATGAATATACAGATCCGTTTTGCCGCTGGATGTTACGCCGTGTAACAGTACGATATCCTTTCCTTCGGACCAAAAACGCTCGATTTCATCGGCACTTTTTGCCTGTGCCTCCGATAACGCATGGGCCGGTTCAATGGGGCCGGTATAGGGTTTCAATACATTCCGTGCCCGTTTAGGCGGATTCAGTAGTCGTTCATCCACACCGGACGGAATCGCTGCGGCCATCACTTCGCCTAAGGTGCACATATAATACCCGCTCATCCATTGCCATAATGCTAACTGCTCAGCGGATACCACCGGTGCTGTTTCACTCACTTCTGTGATCGGACGGATCTTGGAGAGAAAAGCCTCATCCACCGGTTCGGTATGTTCCCGTAACACGATACCACGCACCACTTTCTTCATCAGCGGCACGATGACGCGACTGCCCGGAACAGGCATAGACATACTATCCGGGATGCTGTATGTATAACAATCCCGGATAGCTAAGGGTAATATGATATCAACAAGCCTCACTTGCCAAGGCTTTGTTGTAACACTCGCGGCAGAGCGGTTCGTAACTGTCCGTCTCGCCTAACAGCACGCGTTTGTCGGATGCCACCAGACGGTGACTCACGTATGCCAAATCACCACAGTTCACGCAGATAGCATGCGTCTTATAGACATCGTCGGCAATGGCCATCAGGGCCGGCATAGGACCGAAAGGAATCCCTTTGAAGTCCATATCCAATCCGGCGCATATCACGCGTATGCCACGGTCAGCCAACTGCTTGCATACATCGACGATACCCATATCGAAGAACTGTGCCTCGTCGATACCGACTACGTCGATATCATCCACCATCAACAAGATGTTCTGACTGCTGTCCACCGGTGTCGATTGGATCACATTGCGGTCGTGACTGACTACGTCTTCCTCGCTGTAACGCACATCGATAGCGGGTTTGTAGATCTCCACCCGTAACTTGGCGAACTTAGCGCGTTTCATACGGCGGATGAGTTCCTCGGTCTTGCCGCTGAACATCGATCCGCATACTACTTCAATCGAACCTTTCCGTAAACCGGGTCCTTTTCTGTCTCGTTCTGAAAACATATAGCAATTAAAATCTCAAATTTCCAATCTCCAATATCAAATGTCCAATCTCAAATGTTGAATTTTTAATTCAACCTAATATCCTGTGCATTCATCTGCAGGGTCGTGCGGCCGCGGTAACTATTCTCTTCCAGGTAGAAGCATACATCCACGCTATTGCCGTTTTGCAGATGCACCGCTTTGTCGCCTTGTCCAAATGCAATACCGTCCATCGCTACGATGCGGTCCGTCAAATCCAGGTGCAGATGTTTACCCTCACTCACCGCTCTCGTGTTGCGGTTGTTGATCAGGTGCCGGCAAAGGAACAGCGGTCGTTCGTTACCCGGACCAAAAGGTTCCAGGCACTGCAGGATCTTATGCATCTTCCAGTTCATATCGCTTAACTCCACTTCCGCTTCAATCTCCAAAGTCGGGCATTGCTGCTCCGGCGTGATATGGGCCGCTACGTATTCTTCAAATCGTCGCTTGAACTCCGGCAAGTCCGCTTTATGCATACTCAGTCCGGCGGCAAACTTATGTCCTCCGAAATTGGTCAGCAGGTCCCTACAGGAGTCAATGGCGGTGTAGATATCGAAATCACTTACCGACCGTGCACTACCGCTGATGATATCGTCTTCTCCGGCGGTTAACACAATCGTCGGCCGGTACCAGGTCTCGGTCAGACGACTGGCCGCGATACCTACTACACCTTTATGCCATTCCGGCGAGAAGACCACGGTCGTATAGCGGTCTTTGTTCAACGGGTCCTGTTCCAACTGCGCCAAGGCTTCATCGGTCGTCTTCGTGTCAAAATCCCGTCGGTCCTGATTATACGAATCGATGTCTTGCGCAAACGAATAAGCCGCATCGGCATCATCGGTGATCAGTAACCGAACGGCTTCCGCACCACTCTTGATACGTCCTGCCGCATTGATACGGGGACCGAACTTATACACCAGGTCACTGATCGTGATCGTTTTTCCTTCTATTCCCGCAACGCGCATGATCGCCTGCATGCCTACGGAAGGTGCGGCATTCAGTGCCCTTAGACCATAAAAAGCCAAGATCCGGTTCTCACCGGTCAACGGCACGATATCGCTGGCGATACTCATGGCCAATAACGGCAATAAACGATACACCTCGGTCATCGCTATACCTCGTCGCATAGCGTATGCTTGTGCTAATTTGAATCCGACACCGCAACCGCTTAACTCTTTGAACGGGTACTGGCAATCACTGCGTTTCATATTCAACACCGCCACCGCCTCCGGAATCGTGTCACCGGGCGTATGGTGGTCGCAGATGATAAAGTCCACACCGATCGATCGAGCGTAAGCCATCTTGTCCACCGCTTTGATACCGCAGTCCAAAGCGATCACCAACGAACAGCCTTTCTCCTTCGCCGTGTCGATACCTTTGGTGGAGATACCGTAGCCCTCTGTATAACGGTCAGGGATATAATAGATCAGGTTATCCGTCTGGGTGCGCAGGAAAGAGTACATCAGGGCAACGGCAGTAGTACCGTCCACATCGTAATCACCATAGACCATGATCCGTTCGTGATTATCGATGGCCTGACAAAGACGGTCCACTGCAGCGCCCATATCCCGCATCAGAAACGGATCATGCAAACTGTCTAACGACGGACGGATATACGCCCGTGCCTGAGCGGCGGTACGGATACCGCGACCCGCTAACAGACGACCTGCTACCTCACTGATCTCCAGTTCGGTACTTAACCGCTTCGCTGCCGTTTGCTCTTCAGGCGTGAGTTCTTTTATGCGCCAATTGATATTCATCTCCTTCTTGCCATTGCGGTAAAACTTCCCGGAAATGGCGTAGTTTTTCGATGGATAAGTCCACAATCTTGGTTCCTTGTTCGTAGTCCTCAAACCCGGCTATGTCGTGTAACCACGTGTCATAAGCCGCCGAATGACCGTTATAATCCAACTGCAATCCGTCCGTGCCTACCATGTTCACGCCAATGGCATAACTATGGTTCTCCGCACCGCGTGCCGCTAACAGCGCATCCCAGTATTGAATCCGAACGGTCGGCCAACAAGCCACTACGATCAAGATGTCATACAGGTTATGCTTGTCTTGCCGTAACCACACCGGGAAACGTAAGTCGTAACAAACGGCTAAACGGATCTTGACCCCTCTGTACTCGAAGATCTTTCGTTCTTCGCCGGGTGAGAAAAACTCCGCTTCTCCTCCGCTGGCATACAGATGATGCTTGTCGTAATACTGCGGTGCGGCATCCGGGGAAAACAAAAAACCGCGATTGTATAATTTCTCGCCATCCCTTGCCATGAGTGAACCCACGATGGCAATGTTGTGTTCATTCGCCATCCGCTGCAGTGCCTGACAAGTCGGACCGCCCCAGGGTTCAGCTAAACCCGGACGGTCGGTACAGAAACCGGTGCTGAACATCTCCGGCACCACCGCCATCTCGGCTTGACCGGCAATAGCCCGCAGGCGCTCGTCCAAAAGGCCGATGTTCACCTGCGGTTCTGCCCACTCAATAGGATATTGTAAAAGTGCAATCCTCACCTATAACCTCTCACCTTTCGCCTTTACTTCTTCCCCTTCTTCTCTCCGCTTCCGGCGATATTCTCCCGCATCGCGGTGTCGGCCTGCATGTTCTGCATGCGGTAGTAATCCATGATGCCGAGGTTACCTTTCTTAAACGCCTCCGCCATGGCCTGCGGAACCAGTGCCTCTGCCTCGATCACCTTCGCACGTGCTTCTTGCGCCTTTGCTTTCATCTCCTGCTCGGCAGCAATAGCCATCGAACGACGCTCCTCGGCTTTCGCTTGAGCGATGTTCTTATCTGCTTCGGCTTGATCCATCTGCAGTTGGGCTCCGATATTCTTACCTACGTCGATATCAGCGATATCGATGGACAAGATCTCAAAAGCCGTGCCGTCGTCCAGACCCTTGGCTAATACCAACTTGCTGATCGAATCCGGATTCTCCAGCACCTGCTTGTGGCTCTCGGCACTACCAATCGAGCTGACGATACCTTCACCTACACGCGCTAACACCGTATCTTCTCCTGCACCGCCGACTAACTGTTTGATGTTCGCACGCACCGTCACACGCGCTTTCGCGATCAACTGGATACCGTCTTTTGCAACGGCCGTTACAGGCGGCGTGTCAATCACCTTCGGATTTACACTCATCTGTACCGCTTCAAACACGTCACGACCTGCCAGGTCAATGGCAGTAGCCATCTGGAATGGTAAAGTAATACCGGCTTTGCTGGCACTTACCAGTGCATGCACCACCCGCTCGATGTGACCGCCGGCCAGGTAATGCGCTTCCAAACTGTCGCGTTTCACGTCCGTCAGACCCGCTTTGTGTGCCTCGATAAGGCAGTTCACAATCTTTGAAGGCGGTACCTTACGGATACGCATCAGAAACAGTTGCATAAGACTCACGTGCACACCGCTGACCGTGGCATTGATCCACAGCATGAAGGGCACGTAATACAAGAACAACAGTACGAATATCGCTATCAGCGAAATAAGTACAATGGATACAGGATCGTTCATAATTAGTTCTCCTTTTTATTTTTTAATTTATTGTCTGCTAACTCGACGTGGCCCTCCACTTTGGTGTCCAACGCCATCTTATCCAGCGCCCTGCTGCGCACAAACCCCCATATAGCCAAACCCGACAATAACAAACACGCTGCTAAAGTGATATACCCGGCAACGGAACCGATATAGATCCATGCCACAATAACCGCTCCGAATAAACTACCGAAGCCCAGAATACCCGCAATACCGAATCCCGGCAAAAGGAACATCTCCGCTAATAATAACGCGACGCCCGCGAGCACTAATAATACAACTAAAAAAATATTCATGCAAGTCTTTTATTAAAAAAATTACAACTATTTTTTTTCAAATCGGGTGCAAAGATACTAAATATCTTTGATATATGCAAATAAAAAAAATAAATTTGCATAATTCAACGAAATATACTACTTTTGCAGCCGCTTTTGGGTGCTACACCTTATTATATAGTGTATTTTTTGTACAAATGAGTAAGAATTTAGTTATAGTTGAGTCTCCGGCAAAAGCCAAGACGATTGAGAAGTTTTTGGGTCCGGATTACCATGTGTTGAGTAGTCAGGGTCATGTACGCGATATTGAACCGATCGGAAAAAACTCGATGGGTATCGATTTTGCGCATGGCTATCAACCGCATTATGCTATCGATCCGCATAAGGAGCAACTCATTGAGCAGTTGCGTAGAGAAGTGAAGAAAGCAGATACCGTCTGGCTCGCTTCCGATGAGGACCGCGAAGGAGAAGCCATCGCGTGGCATCTCAAAGAAGTGCTCGATCTGCAGAATAAAGATACCAAACGTATCGTCTTTCATGAGATCACCAAACCTGCTATCCAGGAAGCGATTCTCCATCCGCGTGATATCGACTATGATCTGGTGAATGCCCAGCAAGCACGCCGCGTGCTCGACCGTATCGTGGGATTTGAACTGTCCCCGATCCTGTGGAAGAAAGTGGCAACCGGTCTTTCTGCCGGACGTGTGCAGTCGGTAGCGGTACGTCTGATCGTGGAAAAAGAACGTGAGATTGAGGCTTTCCGTGCTTCCTCCGCATATCGAGTTTTTGCCGATTTCATCGGAGTAAATCCCGGTGATGCCTCGGTGCTCAAATGTGAACTGAACCATCGTTTTTCGCATAAGAACGATGCCATGACTTTCTTGGAGAGTCTGACGCAGAAAAACATGATGTTCATCGTCCGTGATGTGCAACGCAAACCGGTTACCCATATGCCGGCACCGCCGTTCACCACATCCACCCTGCAGCAGGAAGCGGCTCGAAAACTCAAGTTCTCCGTTTCTAAGACCATGCGTCTCGCGCAATCGCTCTACGAAAGCGGAAAAATCACCTACATGCGTACCGACTCTGTCAACCTCTCTACCTTGGCATTGGCTACTTCTAAAGAGGTTATTGAGCAGCAGTATGGTAAACAGTATATCCATACGCGTCAGTACCGCACCAAGTCCAAAGGAGCGCAGGAAGCACACGAAGCGATTCGTCCGACTTACATGAGTGAACTCACCGCCGGAGCTACCAAGGATGAACAGCGTCTATATGAACTCATTTGGAAACGCACCATCGCTTCCCAGATGGCGGATGCGGAGAGTGAGAAAACAACCATCGAGGTGTCCGTTCACGGATCCAAATATGCCTTTATGGCAACCGGTGAAGTGACCACTTTTGACGGTTTCACCCGTGTCTATGTCCAGTCTGCCGATGAGGAAGATGAAGAACGTCGTGTCCTGCCGGCAATGGCAAAACGGGAACGATTGAAACTGCAAGGTGCGGAGGCGGTGCAGACCTATGCCAAACCGCCTTTCCGCTATAACGAAGCTACGCTTGTCAAACGCATGGAAGAACTCGGTATCGGTCGTCCTTCTACGTATGCCACTATCATTGAGACCATCCAGCATGTCAAATACGTGGAACGCGGTTCCGTACCCGGCCAGAAAAGAGATGCCGTGGTGCTGACCTTGAAGAACGGACAGATATCGGAGAAAAAGAAAACGGAGATGTACGGTGCGGATGCACAGCGTCTGTTACCTACCGATCTGGGCAGGATTACCAATGATTTTCTGGTGGAGCATTTCCCGTCTATCCTCAGTTATGACTTCACCGCCCATGAGGAGGAACAGTTTGATCGGATCGCTATCGGACGTGCCGATTGGGTGAAGACGGTGGATAACTTTTACAAGACCTTCCAACCCTTACTTTCTTCGATTTCATCGGGAAAAGTTTCGGGTCGGTTGTTAGGTGAAGACCCTGAATCCGGACAACCGGTCATCGCTAAAATATCTAAAATCGGACCCTGCGTCCAGATTGGAGATGCTGCGGCGGAAAAACCTCGTTTTGCCAGTCTCAAAAAAGGTCAGT
Source organism: uncultured Bacteroidales bacterium (assembly GCA_946403315.1). Taxonomy (GTDB): domain Bacteria; phylum Bacteroidota; class Bacteroidia; order Bacteroidales; family Paludibacteraceae; genus Colicola. Next base: position 17,829 of record CAMIZK010000029.1, read on the forward strand.
CGATCTTCACCATCACGCTGGCGGAAGCATTGGAACTGTTCCGCACCGCTTTACCGCTTACTCTCGGTGAGTATGAAGGGAAAGAAGTTGTCATCGGTGAAGGCAAATACGGTCCATACGTGAATTATAATAAGATGTTCATCAGTATCCCTAAGGGCAAAGATCCGCTGACGCTGACCATGGATGAGGCGATAGCTTTGATTGAAGAGAAACTGCAGGCAAGTACTCCGGTGCAGCAATGGGGAAACGTGCAGGTGCTCAACGGTCGGTATGGTGCTTATATCCATACGCCGGAAGGAAATTATCAGTTGCCCAAGTCCCTTCAGCCGGAAACCGTAACGGAAGAACAAGTACGGGAAATAATGGCGAAAAATGAGCCTATTAAACCCGGAAAACGCGTTTTCCGCAAAAAAAGTGCAAAATAATTGCAAAAAAGTGCTCAAAAATTTGCACATGTCAAAAAAAAGCAGTACTTTTGCAGCCGCTTTTCAAAATTAGGATGAGTAGGGCTCCCGAAAATTTTAATTTTTGGGAAGAGTGGGAGCACGACGAAAATTCATATGAGCGATGTAATCGCGAATCGTATTGAGTCGTCGCTCACGCGACGAGAAGTAGCGCAGTTGGTAGCGCACTACGTTCGGGACGTAGGGGTCGGGTGTTCGAGTCACCTCTTCTCGACAAAAGAGTCATCAATCGATGGCTCTTTTTGTTGTCTTAAGATCACCTTATATAATATATTATTGCGCACGCAATGGCCAATTGTGCCACTAATATCGCCGGAACACCGTATTTGAATTTCTTATGCAGCGTCTTGTGATGCCATGCTTTCATTCCCAATAATGCGCCGACACTTCCTCCGGCTACTGCCCACCATAGCAACGTCGCTTCTTCTATCCGCCATTTCGACCGCTTCGCTTTCCTTTTGTCGATGCCGAACAAAAAGAATGTCACCACATTTACTACTGCTAAATATATCCAAACAAAACGCATATCTCTTCGCGTTAACACTTAATTCCGCCGCAAAGGTACAACAATTATTTGGAATATACAAAAAAACG
>CAMIZK010000030.1 GCA_946403315.1 uncultured Bacteroidales bacterium
TTTGAATATCGCAAAGCGACAAAACTGAAAAGATGGGGACATATGTCCCGTACATTCACCAAGTTAGGTAAAGAAATCACGATTGCTGCCCGTGAGGGTGGACCGGATCCGGATTCGAACCCCCGTCTGCGTACGCTGATCCAACAGTGTAAGCGGGAAAACATGCCGAAGGACAATATCGACCGTGCCATCAAGAAGGCCACCGATAAGTCGTCGGAAGGTTACAAGGAGATTAACTACGAAGGATACGGACCGCATGGTATCGCTATCTTCGTGGAAACGGCCACCGATAACCATATGCGTACAGTAGCCAATATCCGTTCGTATTTTACCAAGTTCGGCGGTACCCTCGGTACACAGGGTTCGTTACAATTCCTCTTTGACCGCAAGGCCTGCTTCACCGTAACGATGAAAGACGGTATTGACCTGGATGAACTGGAACTCGAACTCATTGACTTCGGTGTAGAAGAACTCGGTGTTGACGAGGAGGAGAACACCATCGTCATCTATTCGGACTTCAACGAGGCAGTGAACATGCAGAAGTACCTGGAGGACAACGGCTTTGAGATTCAGTCGATGGAGTTCGTTCGTATCCCGAATGACACCAAGGAACTGACCGATGAGCAACGGGAATCCGTTCAGAAACTGATCGACAAGATCGAAGAGGACGAGGATGTACAGAACGTTTTCACCAACATGGCGGAATGATAATCGAAGATTATTTCAAGTTAACCGAGCGTCAGGCGCAGCAATTCGCTGCGCTTGATGTCCTTTATCGGGATTGGAACAGTAAGATAAACGTCATCTCCCGAAAGGATATCGATAACCTGTACGAGCATCATGTGCTGCACTCGTTAGCGATTGCCAAATGGATACCGTTCATGCCCGGTACTACAATACTGGATGTCGGTACAGGTGGCGGTTTTCCCGGCATTCCGTTGGCTATCCTGTTTCCGGAGTGTCAGTTTACGCTGGCGGACTCCATCGGGAAGAAAATCAAGGTAGCGAGTGAGATCGCCAAAGCCTTAGGTTTGACCAACGTCGTGTGCAAGCAGGAACGGGTGGAAGAAGAGAAAGAGAAATTCGATTTCGTCGTCTCCCGTGCCGTGATGCCCCTACCCGACTTGGTTAAGTTAGTACGTAAGAACATCTCCAACAAGCACCGCAACGCGATGCCGAACGGTATCATCGTGCTCAAAGGCGGAGACTTGAAAGCGGAATTGGCACCGTATATAAAAACTGCAGAGGTTACCCCCTGCAGCGAATGGTTCAAAGGTGAGTGGTTCGAGACCAAACAACTGATCTACCTACCCCTTTGATTAGTTGATTCTTACATCTCCCAACTCTCAAGCGTAGACGTCAGTTCATCGAACGTCTGCGCTTTTGCTTTGCTTCTTACCTCAGCGATCTGCGCACTCACGGCAGCATCGTAGGTCTCTGCTTCTACATTACGGATGACACCCAAAGCAACAGGAAGCGGAGAGTCTCCGCCGACAAATACGCCATTCGGATCCGTGGGGCCCATCAGCGCCAGCAGACGATGCAGCGTAGGATCCGGTTGGGTGGCGTCATGCGTCAGCACACGGGGATCATCCGCCGGCACCACGATCATCTTCGGCACAAAAGTGACGGGATCGATCTCCACCGCCAAACCCTTGTCATTCTCTTTACCAAAGATCATCTTCTCGCCGTGCTTAAGGATGATACTATGTTCCGCCCGTTGTTCCCGATCCGCTATCCACGCGTGCGTACCGTTATTAAAGATGACGCAGTTAACGAGACATTCGATGATCGAACATCCCTTATGTTGCTGTGCCGCTACCATGCAATCCACCGTCGTCGGCATATCCACATCCAGCGTACGCGCAAAGAACGTACCACCTGCACCGAGCACGAGCTGTGCCGGAACGAACGGCCGCTCTACCGTACCGAACGGAGAGGATTTGGAGACAAATCCTTTGGGACTTGTCGGAGAATACTGACCTTTGGTCAGACCATAGATGCGGTTATTGAACATGCAGACGTTCAGGTCCACATTTCGCCGTATCTCATGGATAAAATGGTTTCCACCAATCGCCAAACAGTCGCCGTCACCGGACATCTGCCAAACAGTCAGTTCCGGATGAGACGTCTTCACTCCCGTCGCCACAGCACCACCACGACCGTGGATGGTATTGAATCCGTAGGTGTTCAGATAGTGCGGCATACGGCTGGAACAACCGATACCGGAGATAACCGCCACCTGATGGGTCGGGATACCTATCTGCGCCATCGATTTCTGCAGCGCCATACATATTGCGTGGTCTCCGCATCCCGGACAGAAACGCACGTATTGATCTGATTTAAAATCACTTGCTTGCATAACTTACAATCCTTTCTACAGCGAACGGCTGTCCCATTATTTCATTATACTGTTCTATCTTCAACTCGGGCATTTGTCCACGAAGATAAGTTGCAAACTGACCGGTATTCAATTCGCAAACGATGATGCGTTTGAATCGACTGAGCACGTCTTTCGTGTTCTTCGGTAACGGACAGATATAATTGAACTGCACCAGCGCACAATTCAGTTCATCCGCTGCCGCATGGAGATGACCTTCGGTACTACCCCATCCGACAAGAACGGTGTCGCTGTCGGCATTGCCTTGTACACGCAGATCCGGCAGTTGATTAGCGATCTGTTCGATCTTATGTTTACGCGCCAATACCATCCGTTCATGATTCTCCGGGTTCGTCGAGATCGTACCTTTCTCGGCATCGCGCTCCAGACCGATATTCCGGTGTTCATACCCTTCCATGCCGGGGAACGCCCAATATCGAACACCGCGTTCATCACGCAGCGCCGGATTGAAATGCCCCTTCAACTCTTCGGGAACACTCTGCGGCTTGATCTCCGGCAGTTCCGCCAAACTCGGTATCCGCCATAAGGCTGAACCGTTCGCCAGATAGGTGTCGGTCAGCAGAATGACAGGCGTCATATTCTCCAAGGCGATCTTACATGCCTGATAAGCGAAGTCGAAGCAGTTAGCGCTACTCGAAGCAGCCATCACCACTGCCGGGCACTCACCGTTACGGCCATACAGCGCCTGCAGCAGGTCCGTCTGTTCGGTTTTGGTAGGCAGACCGGTACTCGGTCCACCGCGTTGCACATCGACCACTACCAACGGCAACTCTGCCATCACCGCCAAACCGATCGCTTCGGATTTGAGACTCAAACCGGGTCCCGAGGTCGTTGTACAAGCCAAGTCACCGGCAAAAGCCGCACCGATAGCGGTACATACACCGGCGATCTCGTCTTCCGCCTGAATGGCCATCACGTTCATATCTTTGCGTCCGGCTAACTCATGCAGGATATCCGTAGCGGGCGTGATAGGATACGAACCCAAGAAGAGGTGCTTTCCTGCTTTCTCTGCTGCCGCAATCAATCCCCAAGCCGTCGCTTTGTTTCCGGCGATAGAGGTGTAACGGCCTTTGGCTTTAGGTGCCTGGCTGCTGGCTTCCAAGCGAATCTGGTTCACCGACAAAGCAAGGTTCTGTCCGTAGTTATAGCCATCCACCATCACCTTCGTGTTCGGTGCGATAAGCGCCGGTTTCTTTTTGAACTTATCCTCCAACAGGTGAATAGCGTCCTCCATCGGTTCATCAAACAACCAGCAGATGAGGCCTAAGGCGAACATGTTTCGCGACTTGAGCATGGATTTATTATCCATGCCGCTGTCCTTAAGCGCTTCCTTGGTCAGCGTGGTCAATGCCACCGGCACAATCTGCACCGTCTCCGGAATCGCCAACTCCGTAAACGGATTATCGGTCTTATACAAAGCTTTCTCCAGATCCTTGTCCGTCAGGCTGTCGGTATCGACGATGATGATGGCATGATCGTGATAGTGCTTGTTCATCGCACTCACTTTCAGCGCCGCTGCGTTCATCGCTACGATCACATCGGCCTTGTCACCCGGTGTATATACACCGGCACCTATCTGCACTTGGAAACCACTCACACCGCCGATCGTTCCTTGCGGCGCACGAATCTCTGCCGGGAAATCCGGCAAGGTGGAAATCTCATGACCTGACTCGGCACCTAACTGGGCAAACAAGTTACCCGTTAACTGCATTCCGTCACCGGAATCTCCACAAAATCGAACTACAATCTTCTTCACGGTTAGTAATATTTGTTAAATTTTGTGCAAAATTACAAAAAAATTTTCATATGTGCAAAAAAAGTTGTAACTTTGCAGCCGTTTATGGAAAAAATACGGAATTTTTGTATTATTGCCCATATTGACCACGGAAAAAGTACGTTGGCGGACCGAATGCTGGAGCTCACCGGAACGGTAGATGTTCGGCAGATGGAGAACCAGGTGCTGGACGATATGGAGCTGGAGAAAGAACGTGGTATCACGATCAAGAGTCATGCCATTCAGATGAATCATAAGGGTTATACCCTTAACCTGATTGATACTCCGGGTCACGTGGACTTTTCCTATGAGGTGAGCCGTAGTATAGCTGCCTGTGAAGGAGCGGTACTCGTCGTCGATGCTACGCAAGGTGTGCAGGCGCAGACGATCAGTAATCTGTATATGGCGATTGAGCATGACCTGGAGATCATTCCGGTGCTCAACAAATGCGATATGGACAATGCAATGCCGGAACGGGTGGAAGACGAGATTGTGGAGTTGTTGGGTTGCAAAAGGGAGGAGATCCTCCGTTGTTCGGCTAAGACCGGCGAAGGTGTTCCGGAGATTCTGGACGCCATCATCGAGCGCATTCCTGCGCCTGTCGGTGATCCTAACGCACCGCTGCAGTGTCTGGTGTTTGACTCGGTATTCAATTCCTTCCGTGGTATCATCGCGTATTTCAAAGTCGTGAACGGCACGATGCACACGGGTGACCTGGTGCGGTTCGTGAACACCGGAAAGGAGTACGATGCCGATGAGATCGGTATCCTGAAGCTGGATATGTGTCCCCGTAAGGAGATCAGTGCCGGTAATGTGGGCTATATAATCTCGGGTATCAAGACGAGTACAGAGGTGAAAGTAGGTGATACGATCACCCATGTAGCGCGGCCTTGTGACAAAGCAATTGACGGTTTTGAAGAAGCCAAACCAATGGTCTTCGCCGGTGTTTATCCCATTGAGAGTGAAGACTATGAAGACCTGCGTGCGTCGTTGGAGAAATTGCAACTCAACGATGCTTCGCTTACCTTCCAGCCGGAGAGTTCGATGGCGTTGGGCTTTGGATTCCGCTGCGGATTCTTGGGCCTGCTGCACATGGAGATCGTGCAGGAACGGCTGGATCGGGAGTTCGATATGGACGTCATCACCACGGTACCGAACGTAAGTTACAACGTGTACACCAAAGACGGCGGAATGGTGGAGGTACACAACCCTGCCGGCATGCCGGATCTGACGGAGATAGACCGCATCGAAGAGCCGTATATCCGGGCGTCGGTCATCACTACTGCCGATTTCATCGGACCGATCATGACGCTGTGCCTGGGTAAACGCGGTGAACTGGTTAAGCAGGAATATATCTCCGGAAACCGCATGGAGATCCTCTTCGACATGCCGCTGGGTGAGATCGTGATTGATTTCTACGACAAACTCAAGTCGATCAGTAAAGGATACGCATCGTTTGATTGGCATATGAACGGTTTCAGGCCGTCTAACCTCGTCAAATTGGATATCCTGCTGAACGGCGAACAAGTGGATGCACTGAGTACCCTAACCCATCGCGACAATGCCGTTGATTTCGGACGTCGCATGTGCGAGAAACTCAAAGAACTCCTGCCGCGTCAGCAGTTCGACATCGCCATTCAGGCCGCTATTGGCGCCAAGATCATCGCTCGTGAGACCGTCAAACAAGTGCGTAAAGATGTGCTGGCGAAGTGTTACGGCGGTGACGTGAGCCGTAAACGCAAGCTGTTGGAAAAACAGAAACGCGGTAAGAAACGAATGAAGCAGATCGGTAACGTAGAGGTGCCGCAGAAAGCGTTCCTGGCCGTGCTCAAATTGGACTAATATAACAATCTTTAAATGAGTGTATTATGATACCAAGTTGGATGTTAATTCCTTTTGTGGTGATGCTCTTATGCATCGCCGTGCTGCCGCTTATCCACAAAGTGGAGGGATGGTGGGAGCACAATTTACACAAGTTAATTGTGTCCTTAATTTTGGGTGTGCCTGTTGCTATCTGGCTGTGTGTCAACGGCCTGGGCGACAAGTTAGTACACCAAATGGTCTTTGATTATGTACCGTTTATCTTACTGTTGATGGCGCTGTTCGTCACCACCGGCGGTATCTGTATCCGCGGCGACCTGAAGGCGACACCAAAGGTGAACACCATCATCTTAGCCATCGGTTGGGTACTGGCATCGTTCATGGGAACGACGGGTGCGGCGATGTTGCTGATTCGTCTGTTGCTGAGCACCAACCAGCAGCGTAAGCACCGTGTGCACACCGTGCTGTTCTTCATCGCCATCGTAGCGAACTGCGGCGGTCTGCTGTCTCCGCTTGGAGATCCTCCTTTGTTCCTGCTCTTCCAGAAGGGTGTGGACTTCATGTGGTGGATGCAGAACATGATCATGGAATGGTTCGTAACGGGTGCTTTACTGCTGTTCATCTTCTTCTGGGTGGATACTTATTTCTACAAGAAAGAGCCTACAGAAAACCTGATGGCCGATGTTCGTGAAGCCGGTAAACTGGAGTTTAGCGGACTGATCAATATCTTCTGGCTGCTCTGCGTCATCGCTTCCACGATGTTCATCAACGGCAAATACCTGCCCTTCATGGCCGGACACGATGCGCCGTGGTACCTGAAGTTACTGCGTGAGTGGGTATTCATCATCATCATTGCCGGCTCGTGGTTGACGACCAAGAAAGAGGTACGTGTCAAGAACAACTATTCCTGGACACCTATTCTCGAAGTGGCTTGCGTCTTCCTCGGTATATTCGCTACCATGACGCCTGCCTTGGAGTTCCTCAGCCAGAACAAAGAAGCCATCGGTGAGTTCATCAAAGAACCTTGGCACTATGTCTATGCAACCGGTCTGCTGTCGTCCTTCCTGGATAACGCACCGACCGCCATGGTCTTCAACGAAATGGCCACTCCGGACAACGCAGCCTTTGCGTTGGATCCGTTCCTCAAAGCCATTTCGATGGGTGCTGTCTTCTTCGGCGCAATGACCTATATCGGTAACGGACCTAACTTCATGGTGAAGTCGATCGCAGAGCAGGAAGGCATAAAAATGCCGTCGTTCTTCGGATACATGATTAAGTTCAGCTTGATCGTTCTGCTGCCGATCTATATCATCGTACAATTACTGTTTATCTAATGGGATTTGTAGGATCAATTATCACGTGGTATTTGGCGCATATGAACTATGCGTCAATTACCGCGTTGATGACGATTGAGTCGTCATTCATTCCTTTTCCGAGTGAAGTAGTCATTCCTCCTGCTGCCTTTTTGGCCGGAGATCCGGAGAGTGTGTTATGCGTAACGGGTACCTACCCCGTCGATGTGTTGTTTGTCGTGCTCTTCGGTACCTTAGGTGCCATGTTGGGTGCGATCATCAATTACCTGTTGTCAATGTGGCTGGGGCGTGCAATCGTCTATAAGTTCGCAGACAGTAAGTTCGGTCACTTGTGCCTGATTAACCGGGAGAAAGTAGAGAAAGCCGAGCGCTATTTCAATGACCACGGAAAAATCAGTACCTTTATCGGACGGCTTATCCCCGGTATTCGCCAGCTGATCTCCATCCCGGCAGGATTAAGCAAAATGCCATTCGGTCCGTTCCTGCTTTTCACCTTCCTCGGTGCGCTGGTATGGAACAGTATTCTGGCCGTGATCGGTTATATCGCTGCCGGCCAGATGGATACCATCAAAAAATATAGCCACGAATTATCCGTGGCTATACTCGCTCTCTTTGGAGCCGTGCTCCTCTTCTTTATCGTTAAGAAGATTATTTCAGCTTTATCCAAGCGCAAATAGCTTTGCGTTTGTAGATCATTTCAGCAATCAGACAGCCGAGAATCCACCCCATCAGGATGTATTTCGGCATTTGTTGACGGCGACCGTTCAGCGGCTTCGGATCCACACTGAAGTGGTTCTCGAGTGTCACAGGAGCGGTCGCTAACTGATGACGGAAGTCCACCTGCTGCATATGCGCTTGCTGCTCGTAGATATCTTTGAGGAACAGGTTCACTTTCGATACCGTCGTCGGCACCATATCGCCACCCTTCTCCGGTTTCAACGCCGGGCGTTGCTGCAGGGTATTGAAATAATAGACACTGGTCAGGCTGTCCAGTTTAACGGCTTGCGCATGGTTGAAAGCCACCTCTTTCTCGATATTCACGCGGTAAGCGTCAAACGATGCCTGCATCGCTTCATTAGCATTCAGTAACTCCAGCACCGCCTTTTCAATCTCCGGAATAGCGGTCAGGTAACGCGATTTCACACGGAACTGCAGGCACAGACGGTCATGCATTTGCACACGGGTCGTATCCGTAGGAGACGAACTGCGCTTGAAATCGATATAATCGGCTACACCGTCATGCTTGGCATCCACCACACGGTAGGTGTCAAAATGCGTAGCAATCTCCTTATGGATAAACGGAGTGATGGCATCGTTGTCATCCAACAGCAGACCTGTACGCAACGGTGCATATGCCTGCTCAAACTGCTGGATAGACGCGCCGTTGAGCATCACCACCGCATTCACTTTGTACACCGTGTTCTCGTAACGGGTCTTGTAGTATCCCCATCCGATGAACAAGCCCAGTACCGGCAGCACGATCCACCAGTAACGAACCGTCAGACGAAGCATGTGCGCCAACAGACGGCCAAACGCTCGGATTCCTCGACCTATCGCGCCGAACAAGGCTACGCATAAGTCCCAAAAATTCATTTCTTTTTGTTGATTCTCCATATTGATTCAATTATTTATTTCTACGAATCCAACCGAATCGGCTGCGAGGTGCTTCCTCGGCCGGTTCTTCTTTCGCCTCCTCTTCCACCGTGATACATACATCATCGGCGGAAGCGGACGCTGCACGTTCCCGCATCGGCTGCGGTGTGACGATGCCTGCTTCACGCAAGGTATCACTCAGGTCTATCATCATTGGATTCTCATCCTCCAGCGGCTGCTTGGGCGCCTGCGTCGGATAATTGGCCTCTATTGCCTCCGAGATCGTCTTCTTGCCTTCCTCCTCTTCTTCCGAAGGAAGACCGTCCACTTTATATCCCGTTGCAATCACCGTCACACGCACTTCTTCACCCAGACTCTCGTCAATAGAAGCGCCCCATTGAACCTCGATATCATCGCCCACCTCCTGCACAAAATCATTGATTTGGTCGATCTCTTCCATCACAATGGCATGCTCCGTCGAACAATAGAACTGCAGCAAGATACGCTCGGCACCATGCACATCGTTGGTATTAACCAACGGCGAATTGAGCGCATCTTGAATCGCATTCGTTATTCGCCGCTCTCCGGAAGCGCGACCGATATTCATGATCGCCACGCCACCCTTCTTCAGCGTGTTGCGTACATCGGCAAAGTCCGTGTTGATATATCCAGGAACGGTGATAATCTCAGCAATCGCACGTGCGGCATTTGCCACCACATCGTCCGACTTGCTGAACGCGTTCAGCAGGTTCAATTCAGGATAGATCTGTTTGAGTTTCTCATTATTGATGATCAACAGCGCATCCACATGTTTGGCCAGACGCGCCACACCGGTCATCGCTTTCTCGATCTTCTTCTTGCCTTCAAAAGCAAACGGAATGGTCACGATACCCACGGTCAAAATACCCATCTCCTGCGCCACTTCGGCTACGACAGACGAAGCTCCCGTTCCTGTGCCGCCACCCATTCCGGCGGTGATGAACAACATCTGCGTACCGTCATTCAAGGCTTCACGGATATGGTCACGGCTCTCTTCTGCGTACTGACGAGCGGTCTCCGGATCACCTCCGGCACCTAAACCCGAACCCAACTGGAGCTTACTCGGCACTGAACTCTTGATCAGCACCTGGCGATCGGTGTTGCATACCAGGAAAGACACGTCTTTCAATCCCTGACGATGCATGTAGTTGACGGCATTGCATCCACCACCACCGACACCGATGACCTTGATAATACTATCTTCCGTTAAGCCTTCCAAAGGCAATGTTAATAATTCGTCTTCCATACCTTTTATTGTTGATCGATAAACATATCTAATGTTGATTCTTTCACTCTTGCAAAGAAACCCGGTTTGCGTACCGGCTGGTTCTTGTGAGTATCCCGATAGTCCTGTCCCAACAGGATTGTGCCTATCAGCGAAGTGTATTCCGGCGACAAATACTGCTCATCTGTTCTCCGATGCAGCAGCAGGTTATGCGCACCATACTGCACCTCCACCTTCGTCATTCCCTGCACGTACTCCGCCATCCCCTGCAACATACTACCGCCGCCGGTGATATACAGCGTGCCGATACGGGATTCCACTTTCTTCAGTTCCTCAAACAGCGGCGCCAAGATCTCCTGTAACTTGAGTTCGATCACTTCCGCCAATTCTTTCAACGTAATGATCATATCGCCGCCTATCTCCGGCGAAGCCGGAATCCGCAGACGTGCGTCTTTCTCCACCAACGCCGGCGATGCGTAACCATACCGTTTCTTCAGCACCTCGGCGGTATTGAAAGCCATTCCCTGTTGCTCCAGCATTCGGGAGATATGATATCCGCCTTTCGGCACCACTTTGTTCAACAAATACTGACCGCCTTTATACACCGTCAGCGAGGTCGTCTGCGCACCGAAATCCAGTACCGCACAGCCGTCCCGTAAAATGTCGTTACCGTCACAGGCTGCAAAAGCCGATAACAGGCACTCCGGACGAACAAACACATGCTCGATGCTGCGACCGGCCTGAGAGAACGATTTCTGTAACTGCGTATCCATCGCCTTACGACCGTAAAATGCGATATAATGTGCCTCCACGATCGTCGCCCGTTCTTCCGGTAAAGGAATATAATCCTGCTCCTTCCCGTCCAAGACAAAGAAACTCGGCACCAGTCCCAGCACCGCCACATCGGGATTACGACGCTCTATCTTCTCCTTGCATTCCTCCTCCATCTCGTCCAATAAAGCCTGGCTGATCTCCCGATAACGCGCCTGGTCACGACGGGAATGCACCGCCACGATCTGCATCGATTGACCGCCTACGGATACAAAAGCCGTCGGAAGTTCACTCTCTCCGATACGGTTCGCCAGCAATTTCAATACCTCCGCTATCACATAGCCGGCATTGCTCGATTGCGTGATTATTCCTTGCTCCACACATACATTACCCATCTTCTGCGACCGTTCCTCCACACCTAAGATCTCAAACAGATCCGGCGCTATACGACGTGCCGCCAACGCGCGTACACTGTCGCTTCCCAAATCGATCGCCACCAAGGGCAAGGAATCTGCTGTTTGTGTTTGTCTTCTTGCCATTTTCTATTTTCGTCCGATGACCTGGTCCTTAAAACGCAGGTCCAATTCCGTATATCCCTTATCTTGCGTCACCGCTGCACCCTCTTCGAAATACGTGCGCAACTTCGCTAATTTTGCTTTATATCCGTCTATCTCGCCCAAAATAATACGCGGTTGACCGGCGCCTTTCAGGTACAGATGAATCATCTTCGGCGTGCGTACATCCAGATGACTCACCCGCTCACGCCAGTACCGGTTTCCCTGTAACCACTTGGCATACCCTGCCAGTTCGGCACACGCCATCTCTTCCGTCACCGCTCCCTTAATCACCGGCACACTATCCGTCACCGCCGGTCGATACGGCATCCGTTTGCGATCGGTATCCACAAAATAGGTCTCCTCTTCCTTCTCCACGCGCAGCAACGGCACTCGCTGGGATAAATCCACTTGCACCGTGTGACGCGGCGTCAGATAACATTCCGCACTCCGGATCATCGAATGCTCGGAAAACAACCGCTCCATCCGATACAAAGCCGCCGAACCGATCGATTTGCCTACCGGATACAACTGCTCCTTCTCTAATAACGCATTCAACTCCTCTTCCGATACATACATCCGTTGAGAAGCATCGGAGAAGAAATACACCACCCCTTCACACGGCACGCTGCTCGGCGTCTGACGATGCCCCCAACTCAACGCTACAATAAGCAGAATACTTACCGCACTCACACCTACTGCCTGCCAAATCCTATATTTCGTCTCCTTATCCATTCAAGGCTTCCGTTACCTGCGGCACCAGCCGGTCTATATCTCCGGCACCGATCGTCAACACCACCACCGGCTCCTTGCTCGCATCTACGCGCTTCTTTAGTTCTTCAATCAAGTCTTTCTTTTCCACGACTTTACCACCTAACATCTCGCTCGTCACTCCCGGTATCGGCAACTCTCTGGCCGGATAAATCGGTAGCAACACACACTCGTCCAAGGTCCCTAACACGCGTCGGAATCCATCCGCAAAATCGCGTGTTCGGGTATAGAGATGCGGCTGGAAAACACCAATCAATCTCCGGTCCGGAAATAACTTCCGCACCGAGTCTATCGCCGTAGCCATCTCCTGCGGATGGTGCGCATAGTCGTCTACATACACCACCTTCGGCGTGTTCACGTGGATGTTAAACCGTCGCCAGACACCCTTAAAATTGGCCATCCGTTCCTTGATCTGCTCTGTCGGCACACCGGCCAACAAGGCTACTGTAATAGCGGCAATCGCATTCTCGATATTCACCCACACCGGCACACCTAACGAGATATCCCGGATTGTAGCCAAGGGCGAAACATAATCGAAGCTTATCTGACCGCCTGACACACGAACATTCGCAGCATTCTCCATGCCGTAAGTATAACACTTCACACCCGGCTGCAGTCTCGGCTCCAAGGCAATGCCTTGCTTCATCACCAGCGCACCCGTGATCAGACTCGTATAATGTGCAAACGCTTCCCGGTACGCTTCCGCCGTACCGTAGATATCCAGATGATCCGCATCCACCGATGTCACCACTGAGATATACGGCGTCAGATGATGAAAACTCCGGTCATACTCATCTGCTTCCACCACCACATATTCGCTCTCTTTATCCACCAGCAGATTCGTGTGGTAATTCATACTGATACCTCCCAAGAAGGCATTCACTCCGCAACCTTCGCCATTCGCCCATTCGCCTTTCGCCCATTCGCCATTCGCCCATTCGCCATTCGCCATTAGATGCGCAATCATCGTACTCGTCGTCGTTTTTCCGTGCGTTCCGGCTACACAAAGCGCTTTCTTCTCCCGCGTCACCATCCCTAACACCTCTGCTCGCTTCCGGATATCAAACCCTTCTTTGCGCAGATAGGTGTATATCACGCTGTCCTCCGGTACTGCCGGTGTCCTTACTATAAGCGTATCATTACCTGATAATCCTAGACTTTGCACCTGGTCTTCTGCATCTATATACGTGATCGCAATGCCCTCTTCTTCCAACTCTTTCGTCAACGCCGAAGGTGTTCGGTCATACCCCGAAACAGCATACCCGCGACGGTAAAAATACCGCGCCAAGGCACTCATTCCGATGCCGCCGATTCCTAAAAAATAAATCTTCTTTATGTCGCTTTGTTCAATCATTTGCGCATTCTTCCCAATTTGACTGCAAAATTACAAAAAAAAATCGATAAATAAAAATAGGATCGGTAAAAATTGTCATTATAATTGCCATTTTTCTTTTTTTTTATAAAAAAGTACACGCGCGCTTGCGTATATGAAAAAAAAATTGTAATTTTGCAGGCTTTTTGATAATCTAGATAGATTAGAAAAACGATAAACTAATATAAAAATTTAACTAACATGCAAACAATCAAACTGAAACGTGGTTTGGACATTCCTTTTGAAGGAGCTGCGGAGTTGACGCTGGGTAGCGCATCCCGTCCGGAGATCTTTCATATCGTGCCCGACCATTTCGCCGGTATCACCCCGAAGATGATGGTGAAAGAAGGCGATCTCGTGAAGGCGGGTTCTCCCCTCTTCCACGACAAGGCGTTTGAGGACATGTTGTTCACATCCCCTGTGTCGGGTAAAGTCATCGGAGTCATCCGTGGTGACCGGCGCAAAGTGATGTCGATCGACATTGAGGCAGATGCCGCTATCCAGTATGAGAAGTTTGACACGAAGGAGGATGTGAAAGCATTGCTGCTCAAATCCGGTCTCTGGGCACTGATCAAACAGCGTCCCTACGACTGCATCGCTATGCCGAGCAAGACTCCACGTGCCATTTTTATCTCGAGTTTTGACAGTGCGCCTGTTGCTCCGAACTATGAGTTCGTTCTGGCTGACCAGATGCCTATGATCCAAGCAGGTATCAAGGCATTGAGCCAGATGGCTCCGGTCTTCGTAGGCATCCGGGCGGGTGCTAAGGCTACCGGTTTCCGTGCGCTCAAAGACTGCACGCTCTTTGAAGTAGCCGGTCCCCACCCTGCCGGAAACGTAGGTGTGCAGATCAACCACATCGCGCCGCTGGCTAAGGGTGAAACGGTCTTCACCGTGAACATCCAGGATCTGGCGCTGATCGGACGACTCTTCGCCAAGGGTATCGTCGATATGCAGAAGAAAGTAGCGCTCACCGGTCCGTTGGCTCGTGAGCACAAGTACTACAACGTGCTGCCGGGTATGCCGGTTTCCGCTATCTTTGACTGCAATATCTACAAAGAGTGCCCCTGCCGGCTCATCGCCGGTAACGTGCTCAGCGGTCACCAGATCGACATGAACGACATGATCTCGGTTTATGACAACCAATACACCGTGCTGGACGAGGGTTCTGAGAACCATGAGTTCATGGGATGGTTACTGCCCCGGTTCAAATCGTTCAATTCCAGCTGCACCGATCCCGCTAAGTTCCTGCAGGACTTCTTCAAATGCAAGCACTTTGAATGGGATGCACGACTCAAAGGTGGCCGCCGTGCCATCATCGTCAGCGGTGAATACGACAAGGTGTTCCCGATGGATATCTACCCTGAGTACCTCATCAAAGCCATGATCGCCGGTAACATCGACCGGATGGAGGCTTTAGGTGCTTACGAAGTAGCTCCCGAAGATTTTGCGCTCTGCGAGTATGTCTGCACGTCCAAAATGCCGCTGCAGGCCATCGTTCGTCAGGCGCTGGACAATTTAAAAAAGGAGATTGAGTAATGGAAAAGTTCTATCAGATATGGAAGAAGTTCGGTAAGAACTTCGAAGAAGGCGGTAAGCTGGCTAAGTTCAGCTCGTTCTATGACGCCTTTGATACCTTCCTCTTCACTCCGCAAACCACCGCTAAACGCAACGGTACCCATATCCACGACGGTCGTGACTCCAAACGCACGATGATCATCGTGGTACTGGCACTCATCCCGGCAATGCTCTTCGGTATGTTCAACGTCGGTTACCAGCATCTCGATGCTACCGGTCAACTGGCTGACGGACTCAGCTGTGCATTGTTCTGGAAAGCGTTCGGCTTTGGTTTCCTCGCTGTACTGCCCTATATCCTGGTGGCATACATCGTCGGTCTGGGTATCGAGTTCATCGTAGCGCAGATCAAGCATGAGGAAGTAGCAGAAGGATTCCTGGTAACAGGATTCATCATCCCGCTGATCGTACCGATCAACACCCCCTTATGGCAGGTAGCTATCGCTGTTGCGT
This sequence comes from uncultured Bacteroidales bacterium, assembly GCA_946403315.1. Taxonomy (GTDB): domain Bacteria; phylum Bacteroidota; class Bacteroidia; order Bacteroidales; family Paludibacteraceae; genus Colicola. The sequence continues at coordinate 15,663 of CAMIZK010000030.1, forward strand.
TTGCGGTCATCTTTGCCAAAGAGGTATTCGGCGGTACCGGTTATAACATCTTCAACGTAGCGCTTATCGCACGTGCGTTCCTGTTCTTCGCTTATCCGTCACACATGACAGGTGACAGCGCCTTTATCCGCACTGGCGGTACATGGGGTTGGGACGGTGGCCAGGCACTCGTGGACGGATTCTCAGGTGCTACTCCGCTTACACAACTCAGCACAGGCGGTGAGGTGCACCAATCCTTCATGGATATGGCTAACGGCCTCATCCCGGGTTCTGTAGGTGAGACCTGTCTCTGGGCGATCCTCCTCGGTGCTGCCTTGCTACTCATGACCGGTGTGGCCAGTTGGAAGACCATGTTGGCTGTCTTTGCCGGCGGTGCTGTAACAGCTCTGCTGTTCAACGCCTTCGGTTCGGAATCCAACCCGGTGGCGCAATATCCTTGGTACATGCATCTCGTTTCCGGCGGTTTCGCTTTCGGTGCAGTCTTCATGGCTACCGACCCTGTTACCTCCGCTCGTACGGAATGCGGTAAGTGGATCTACGGTTTCCTCATCGGTCTTGTAGCAGTAGTTGTTCGTGTACTCAACCCGGGTTATCCCGAGGGTATGATGCTCGCCATCCTGCTCATGAACGCCTTCGCTCCGCTCATCGACTGGTGTGTTGTTCAAGCAAATATTAACCGTCGCGCTAAACGCGCTAAAGCATAAGGAGGACGCGCTATGAAATTCAATACAAACAGTAATGTCTATACCATCGTCTATTCGACGATCGTAGTTGTGATTGTAGCGATCGTACTCGCTTTTGCTAACCAGACGCTCAAGCCCTTGCAGGACAAGAACGAACTGCTGGACAAGCAGAAACAGATCCTCGGTGCTCTCAAAGTGGACTACAAAGGACAGGACCCTGCGCTCGTCTATGCATCGATCATCCCGGCGGCTGAGGATACCCTCCATTTCGGTGAGAAAGAAGTGTATGTCGCTCATCTCGACGGTCAGATCAAATACGTTCTTCCTTTGACCGGTAAAGGTCTGTGGGGTGGCATCGGAGGCTATCTCGCCCTCGATGAGGACAAGAACACCATTTATGGTGTTAACTTCAACCACGAAGGAGAGACTCCGGGTCTGGGTGCCAAGATCGTAGATATCGAGTTCCGTGAACTTTTCGAAGGCAAGCATATCCGCAATGCCGAAGGAGAAGTCGTTTCTGTAGCCGTTCTCAAGAGCGGCAAACGTGCAGAAGGACAAGAGCAGGTAGATGCCATATCCGGCGCTACAATCACCTCTTCCGGCGTCAGCACCATGCTGCACGAAGAACTGGTAAACAATTATGTTGAATTCTTAAAAATAGAGGAGGTACAAGATGTTGAGTCAGAAGACTAAGGACACCCTTTTAGGTCCTCTTAATACCAATAACCCTGTCGTTGTGCAGATCCTCGGTATCTGTTCGGCTCTTGCCGTAACGGTACAGCTCAAACCTGCCCTCGTAATGGGCATTGCCGTGACGATCATCGTCGCGATGTCAAACGTCATCGTGTCCCTTATCCGCAACACCATCCCGATGCGTGTACGTATCATCGTGCAACTCGTGGTAGTAGCGGCACTGGTGACACTGGTAAGTGAAGTGCTCAAGGCCTTCGCCTATGACGTAGCTATGCAGCTGAGCGTTTACCTCGGCTTGATCATCACCAACTGTATCCTCATGGGACGTCTTGAGGCGTTCGCTATGACCAACAAACCGTGGGATTCACTTCTCGACGGTCTGGGTAACGGTCTCGGATACGCTCTCATCCTCGTCATCGTAGCATTCTTCCGTGAACTGCTTGGCGCCGGACAACTGCTCGGCTTCCAGGTTATTCCGCAAGGCTTCTACGATTTCGGATATGAGAACAACGGTATGATGCTGATGCCGGCCATGGCGCTGATTTTAGTTGGATGTGTAATCTGGGCGCATCGCGCTTATAATGACAAGGAGGCTAAGTAATGGAACACGCATTGAATTTATTTATCCGCTCCATCTTTGCGGATAACATGATTTTCGCTTACTTCCTCGGTATGTGTTCATACCTGGCGGTTTCGAAAAACGTAAAGACCTCTGCCGGTCTGGGCGTAGCCGTTACCTTCGTGTTAGTGGTTACATTGCCTATTAACTACCTGTTGCAGACGCTCGTGCTTGAGCCGCTGCATCTGGAGTACCTCAGTTTCATCCTCTTCATCGCCGTCATTGCCGCTATCGTGCAACTGGTGGAGATGGTTGTGGAGAAATACAGCCCGTCGCTCTATGCGAGCCTCGGTATCTTCCTGCCGCTGATCGCGGTGAACTGCGCCATCATGGGTGGTTCGCTCTTCATGCAGCAGCGTATCGGTTTGCCGGATGTGGACCCGAAAGCCATCACCAGCCTGCTCGACGCATTCATGTACGCACTCGGTTCCGGTATCGGATGGTTCATGGCTATCGTCTGCCTCGCTGGTATTCGTGAGAAAATGGAGTATAACGACGTTCCCAAACCGCTGCAAGGACTCGGTATCACGTTCATCGTGGTAGGCCTCATGGCACTCGCGTTCATGTGCTTCAGCGGACTGGAAATCTAAGGAAAGGAGGATACGATTATGACATCTATTTTATATGCAGTAGTAGTATTCTTGGTTGTAATACTCCTTTTGGTAACCATCCTCTTGGTTGCTAAGAAATACCTCGTTTCTTCCGGAAACGTCAAAGTAACGATCAACGGCGACAAGGTCTATGATGTAGCCGCCGGAGGAAGCCTCCTCAACCAACTCGGCGAAGCCGGTGTACACCTGCCTTCCGCTTGCGGCGGTAAGGGTTCGTGCGGCCAATGTAAATGTCAGGTACTCTCCGGTGGTGGTGAGATCCTTCCTACCGAAACCGTACACTTCAGCCGCAAACAGCAGAAAGAAGGCTGGCGTCTGGGTTGCCAGGTTAAAGTGAAAGAAGACATCACCATGAAGGTCGACGAAGCCGTGCTCGGCGTCAAGGAATGGGAGTGCGAAGTCATCTCTAACAAGAACGTCGCTACCTTCATCAAAGAGTTCAAGGTACAGCTGCCTCCGGGCG
>CAMIZK010000031.1 GCA_946403315.1 uncultured Bacteroidales bacterium
CGTCGTCCAAGATCGTACCTACGATGATGCGGCTCGGATACAAGTTGTCATAGAGTGCCTTACTCTCTCGCAGGAACTCCGGAGAGAAAAGGATATGGTCGCAGTGATATTTCTTGCGCACCGACTCGGTATAGCCTACAGGAATGGTCGATTTGATCACCATGATGGCGTTTGGATTCACTTTTAGCACCGTCTCGATCACGTTCTCTACGGCACTGGTGTCGAAGTAATTGAGCCGGCTGTCATAGTTCGTCGGCGCAGCAATCACAACATATTCGGCATCCTTGTAGGCAGCTTCGGCATCGAGTGTCGCGGTGAGGTTGAGTTCTTTCTCCGCGAGGTACTTCTCGATGTACTCGTCCTGGATGGGTGAACGGCGGGAATTGATCATCTCCACTTTCTCGGGGATGATGTCCACCGCCATCACCTCATTGTGCTGGGCGAGTAGGGTAGCGATGCTGAGACCTACATAACCTGTTCCTGCTACTGCAATTTTCATAAATCTGTCTAAAATAAATTAAACAATGTCGGGATTGGACCGATTTTGGAGGCTATTAGATGTGCTCCTCGACGCCGCGGAAATGAACGTTCAGCTCGTGGAGATGCTCCAAGAGCGTGCCGAGCGAAGTGCCCTTCGTCATCTCGGCAAACGCGTTCACATCCTTCGGGAAACACTTACCGCCGTAACCGTACTTGCCGTCCGGACCCGGAACATACGTGTGCGTGTCATTGATGTAACCCGACAAAAGAATACCGGTATGAACTTTGCGCCAATCGGCACCCATCTTCTCGCAGTACTCCTTGCAAGCATTGAAATACGTAACTTTGTACGCGCCGAACACATTGTGCATGTACTTCGTCAACTCAGCCTCCAACGGACTCATGACGGTAAATTTCTTGCCGACAAAGATCTTGGTCAATAACTCCTGCGCACCGGTGAACACCATCGTCTGCTTGTTGAAATCCTCGATAAACGTGCGTTCGGTTAAGAACTCCGGCATGTAATATACGTTGTGACCCGTTTCTTTGGTCAGCATCGCACTCGAACCCGGCAAGATCGTCGTACGAACAAACACCGGTACGTCCGGCAGGTTCTTGATCAACTCCTTCATCAGCGTCAGGTCCTGCGTGCCATCCTCTTCCGTCGGCACATGGATCTGCAGGAAAGCGATGTCGATATCGCTCAAGTCATCATTGTAACCCTTGTACGGATCGCTGATGAACAGCTTGCACTCCGGGTTGTTGTTCTCTAACCAGTTTTTTAAGGCTCCTCCCACGAAGCCGCATCCGATAATTCCTACTTTAATCATACTTCTATTTTTTTGTTTATATAAATCTTTTCACACAAATTAGCCCGCAAAGATACAACATTTTTTTTATATACGCAAGTGCGTGCGTACTTTTTTTATAGAAAAAACGCCTATACGTGAAATTTTCGCCTTTTTCCTTTCGCCTTTCGCCTATTTTTTGTACCTTTGCACCGAATTTGGGATATTATGTGCAAATTTAAAATAAATATCTAAAAAATTATGGTAAAACAATTCAAGTTTTGGAATACAATCAGCGGCTGGCTGGTGTTCTTGGTGGCCGCTTTGACGTATCTCCTTACGATGGAACCCACAGCGTCTTTCTGGGACTGCGGTGAGTTTATCTCCAGCGCAGCTAAGCTGGATGTAGGTCACCCGCCCGGAGCACCTTTCTTCATGCTGATGGGCCATTTCTTTAGTCTCTTTGCATCCTCACCCGGCCAGATTGCCGCGTGTGTGAATGCGTTGTCGGCATTGGCAAGTGCCTTTACGATCTTGTTCCTCTTCTGGACGATCACGGCCTTGGCGAAGAAGATGGTTGAGCCGGACACGTTGTGGCGACAGATCGGTATTCTGGCTGCCGGAGCCGTAGGTGCGTTAGCGTACACGTTCTCCGACACCTTCTGGTTCTCGGCTGTCGAAGGCGAGGTGTATGCTTCCTCGTCGCTCTTCACGGCCGTCGTCTTCTGGCTTATGCTCAAATGGGACGAACATGCGGATGAAGAAGGCTCGGATAAATGGCTCATTGCCATTGCTTACCTCATGGGACTCAGTATCGGTGTTCACTTGCTGAACTTGCTGACGATCCCGGCGATCGGACTCGTCTATTACTATCGCCGGTATGAGTTCAAATGGTGGAGTTTCCTTTGCGCATTCCTCGTTTCGTGTGCCGTGCTGCTGGTGATCCTCTATGGCATCATCCCCGGTTTCCCGACGGTAGCAGGCTGGTTCGAACTGCTGTTTGTCAACAGCTTCCATTGTCCGTTTAACACCGGTCTGGCGGTTTATATCTGCATCATGATCGTGTCGTTGGTATGGGCGATTATTGAGACCTATCTCGATCGCAGTAAGATCCTGATTGCCATCTCGTTCACCTTGGCTTTTGCGCTTTCCGGCGCTGCCTTCCTGTTCGAGTCTTGGGTGCTGGGTGTTCTTGTGACGATCGGTATGCTCTCCTGCTTGATCGCTCTTCGTGAGAAGATCTCGGCGCAGGTGCTCAATACCATCTCCGTCATGATCGCGGTGATCATCATCGGTTACAGCTCCTATGCGGCGATCGTCATTCGCTCCAATGCCCAGACACCGATGGATCAGAACTCACCGGATAATGTCTTTGCGCTCAAGTACTACCTCAACCGTGAACAATACGGCGACCGGCCTTTGTTCTTCGGCCAGTATTACAATGCGCCGATGAAGGTGAAACCGGCCGGAGACGGTACGCTGACTTATGATGTGCGAGACGGTGCGCCCCAATGGGCTGCTGCGCCGCATGTGGACGGCCAGCCGGATAAATACGTGGTAACGGGTTATAAGCCGAAGTACGGCTATCAGCCGGAATTCTGCACCTTCTTCCCTCGTATGTATTCGCCGGATGAGAACCATATCAAGGCCTATAAATCCTGGGCAGGAATCAAGGAGAGAGGTGGAAAGAAGACCAAAATCCGCTATGAGGACTATTACTACGGTCGTACCAGTGCAAGGTCCGAATATTGTCCTTCCTTTGGCGATAACCTTCGGTTCTTCTTCCGCTATCAGACCCATTTCATGTACTGGCGCTATTTCATGTGGAACTTCGTCGGACGCCAAAATGACCTGCAGTCCTATGGGGATATAACCAAAGGACAATGGATCTCCGGTATCCCGTTCATCGATAATGCACGACTGGGTGACCAATCCAAACTTCCGGATGAACTGCTGGAAAACAAGGGTCGGAACACCTATTATTTCCTGCCGCTTATCTTGGGTCTTATCGGTATCATCTGGCAGGTGGGAAGACGCAGTAAGGAACATACCTACGAAGGTATGCGGAACTTTAACCTTACCTTCCTGCTCTTCTTCCTCACCGGCTTGGCGATCGTGATTTACCTCAACCAGACGCCTTATCAGCCGCGTGAACGAGACTATGCGTATGCCGGTTCGTTCTATGCTTTCTGTATCTGGATTGGTCTCGGTGCACTCGCACTCATCGACTGGCTGGTTCGTGGATCGAAGAAGATCTCCTACAAGTACATGGGTAAGGAGTTAGGAAAGAAACCGGCTGTGGCCTTGGCATCCGTGCTTACCTTGGCTTGTCTGCTTGTGCCTCTCCGGATGGCTACCCAGAACTGGGATGACCATGATCGTTCACAACGCTACGTATGCCGTGACTTCGGTGCGAACTACCTCCGTTCGTGTGAACCGGGTGGCGTCATCTTCTCGAACGGTGATAACGATACCTTCCCGCTTTGGTATAACCAGGAAGTGGAAGGGGAAGGCGATTCCCTGCGCGTATGTAATCTCTCTTACCTCCAGACCGACTGGTATATCTCTCAGATGAAACGGCCGTACTACCATTCGGATGCACTGCCTATCTCGTGGGAATATAAGGATTATATGCCCAATAAGAATGAGTACGTCATGACTGCGGATGGGGAACCGATGACCGTTAAAGAAGCCTTTGATTTCCTCCATTCGTATAAAGGAAACGGTAAAAAAGCGGATAAGGGATACCTCCCGTCCAAGAACCTCTATATCGAGGGTCCTAACGGTGAACGCGTCTATTTCGCTAAGAAATCCGGTTTCACCCGTTCCGAGATGATGATCATGGAGATGCTTTCTACCAATAAATGGAAACGACCCTTCTATTTCTGTGCCACTGTCGGTAACAGCTACTACCTCGGATTGGAGCCGTATATGGAACTCACTGGTCTCGCTTACCGTGTTACGCCTACTCGTAGTGCGGATGGCCAATCACGTGTCAATACCGAAGTCATGTATGATAACATGATGAATAAGTTCCGGTACGGAAACGTCAAGGCACACGGTATCTACATCGACGAGAACACCATGCGTATGTGTGATACCCATCGTTCGATGTTCGCCCGTTTGGCAGAGGAACTGCTCCGTAAAGGACAGTACGAGAAAGCACAAAAAGTACTCGCTAAATGCGAGGAAGAGCTGCCGAGTTATAACGTGCCGTATGCTGAATATGGTGCAACCATCCTCATGCTCGATTACCTCGAGTTGGAAGCGCAACTCATGGAAGCTAACGACAAAGAGGGTGCTCAGGCTGCTGCCGATCAGGCGGATGTTATCCTTACAAGCGTCGGACATAACTTTGAACAGTACGTGGACTTCATCGCTTCGCTCAGTTCCTCCCATCGTGCGCAACTCGACATGGGTGACCTGGGGCGCAAAGCAAGTATCCTCGAATACATGTGCTATTATGCGTCTCGTTACGGACATGGAGCGGTCGCTGACAATTATAGTGAGTGTTTGAATAAGTTCTCTAAATGGGATAAAAAATGAAAGAAATTCAAAAAATACCTGTCTTGCTCATTACCGGTTATCTCGGTAGTGGCAAGACCACACTTCTCAACCGTATCTTGACGAACACCCAAGGCATTCGCTTTGCGGTGATCGTCAATGATATCGGAGAAGTGAATATCGATGCGTCGCTCATTCAGAAGGGCGGGGTAGTGAGCCAGCAAGATGACTCGCTTGTCGCCCTTCAGAACGGGTGTATCTGCTGCTCTCTCAAGATGGACCTCATCGCCCAACTGCATGACCTGGCAGCACAAAAAGCTTTCGATTACATCGTTATCGAGGCATCCGGTATCTGTGAGCCGGCACCCATCGCGCAGACGCTCTGCTCGTATGCTCAGATGGTACCCGGATTTGCGCAAGATGGCCTACCTGTTCTCGATTGTATCTGCTCCGTGGTCGATGCCCTGCGCATCCGTGACGAGTTCGATAAGGGAGACGCTTTGGCACACTTTGTGCCCAAGGAAGAAGACCTTGCTGCACTCGTCATTGAGCAGATCGAGTTCTCGAACCTCATCCTCTTAAACAAGGCTTCCGAAGTAAGCGAAGACGAACTTGCTCGAATCAAGTCTATTATTCGCGCTATTCAGCCCACGGCTCCTATCATCGAGACCAACTACTGTGATGTGGACTTGGACAAGCTCCTCAACACGCATCTCTTTGACTTTGACCGCACGGCGACATCGGCTGCTTGGATCCAGGAAGTGGAGGACGCTTCTCACCATCATCACCACCACGATGACGATGATGATGATCATGATGAGCACGAGGAACACGAGCATCATCATCACGACCACGATCACGATCATGAAGGTCATGACCACCTTGCGGAATTCGGTATTGACACCTATGTCTATTATGAGCGTCGACCCTTCGACCTCGGTATGTTCGATGAGTTCGTAGCAGCTCACTGGCCTTCCAACGTCATCCGATGCAAAGGCATGTGTTACTTTGCCGAAGAGTACGATATGTGTTACCTCTTTGAGCAAGCCGGACGGCAGTTTAACATCCGCAAAGCAGGCGAATGGTTTGCTACCATGCCCAAAGAGGAACTCATGCAACTCATGGCCGATGATGCACAACTGCGTGCCGACTGGGATGACCAATACGGTGACCGCATGCAGAAACTGGTCTTCATCGGCCAGCATCTCGACAAGCCCGCCATCAAGGCGGCATTAGACAAGTGCCTGCAATGAAACGAATTATAAATCCATGGACTGGTTACCCCGGCTACAACTGTTTCGGTTGTAGCCCGGATAACCCCATAGGAACCCGAATGCGGTTCTTTGAAGATGGAGAGGACATCGTCTCCATCTGGCGCCCGACACAGAACCACCAGTCGTGGATCAACACCCTCCACGGCGGTATTCAGGCCGTACTCCTCGATGAGGTCTGCGGATGGGTTGTCTTCCATAAACTCAAGACGGCCGGCGTAACGGCCAAGATGGAGATGCGGTACTTAAAACCCGTCTCTACCTTGCAGAATTATATCAAACTGCGTGCATATCTCAAAGAGATGCGCCGCAATATTGCAATTGTCGTCGGACAAATACTGTCCCCCGATGGGGAACTCTTGTGCGAGTGCACGTGTACCTACTTTACTTTTCCGCAACAGCAGGCGGAACAAACCATGGGATATGTGCCTTCTCAAACGGAAGAAAAAGACTATACCTTTGAAGAAGCGGTAAATTTACAATAAATTGTAAAAATTATTTGCATATATCAAAAAAAAGCAGTATCTTTGCGCGATTTTTGTTATCAACGCTTATGATGAACGAAGAGAAATATAATTTTGTCAAGATCTTTGAGCGCTCGTTTAAAGAGCATTGGGACCTGCCTGCCGTTACCGATTACGGCACAGAAGTGACCTTGACATACGGCCAGCTGGCCATTAACATCGAGAAATTGCATATCCTCTTTAAGGAATGCGGTATTAAAAAGAACGATAAGATCGCCGTCATGGGACGGAATAACACCAACTGGGTGGCTGTCTATCTGGCTACCGTCACCTATGGTGCCATCATTGTGCCGATCCTCCAGGATTTCCGTGCCAACGATGCCATCCATATCGTTAACCACTCCGGTGCTAAACTGCTTTTCATCAGCGATATCAACTGGGAGGGTATCGATCTGGATCAGATTCCGAAGGTCTTGGCTGCTGTCAGCCTCAATGACTGGCACCCCATCTCCTTGGCGCTCGATCCCAAGAAGATTAACTTCGAAGCCATCGCGGCGAACTTCAAAAAGAAACATCCCGAAGGCTATTGGCCCAAAGATCTGCATTTCGATGACCGGTCCAATAGTGAGATCGGTTCCATCAACTATACCTCCGGTACCACCGGTTTCTCCAAAGGCGTCATCATGCCGCTTAACGGCCTGGCAGGTAACATCCGTTTTGCGCATGAGCATCACCTTGTCTCGGAAAACAGCCGTCACGTCGCTTTCCTGCCGCTTGCACATGCTTACGGCTGCGCATTTGACTTTCTGGCTTGTCTATCTGCCGGAGGACACACCTGGCTCGTAGGACGTACCCCGTCGCCGAAGATCCTCCTCAAGGCTTTTGCAGAGATCAAGCCGACCATCATCCTCACCGTGCCGCTTATCCTCGAGAAGATTTACAAGAAGATGATCGTGCCCCAGATCCAGAAAGCGCCCGTCAGCTGGGTACTCAAAGTGCCCTTCCTTGACGAGATCGTCTGCACCAAGATCCGGGAACAACTCATGCAGGCTTTCGGTGGAGAGTTCCAGCAGATGATCATCGGCGGTGCGCCGCTTAACCCCGAAGTGGAGGCGTTCCTCACCCGCATCAAATTCCCGATGTCTATCGGTTACGGTATGACCGAGTGTGCACCGCTCATCAGCTTTACCCCCTACTGCGAAGGATCCAAACTGTATTCCTGCGGTAAACCGCTCGAAGGCATCATGGAAGTGAAAATCCTCAACCCCAATGCCGAAGGCATCGGAGAGATCGTCGTACGCGGTGAGAACACCATGACCGGTTATTATAAGAACACCCAGGCCACCAAGGAGTCCTTCACCGAAGACGGATGGCTCCGTACCGGTGACCTCGGTATTCTCGATCAAGACGGATTCCTCTTTATCAAAGGACGTTGTAAGACCATGCTCCTCGGTCCAAGCGGACAGAATATCTACCCGGAGGAAATCGAGGCCAAGATCAATAACATGCCTTACGTGCTCGAATCACTGGTTCTCCAGCAGGAAGATAGCCGTCTCGTCGCACTCGTCTGCCCCGATTACAATGAGGTCGATAAAGACGGTTTGACGCGTGAACAGCTGACCGAACAGATGGAGGATGCACGCAAACAGGTCAACTCTGAACTCGCTACCTACGAGCAGATCGCCCAATTCCGGCTCTACTCCCAGGAGTTCGAGAAAACACCGAAGAAATCCATCAAGCGTTTCCTCTATACCTCCATGGTCAAATAACCATTAACCATTCGCCATTTGCCCATGAACCTCTGTATTGACCAGGGAAATAGCCGCACAAAGGTTGCACTCATGACCGATGAGGGGAAGATAATCAAAGATTTTATCTTTAAGTCTTTCTCGTCCTCGGACGTGGAGCGGCTCTTTGACCTCTATCCCATCACGGACTCGATCATCAGCTCTGTGGTGGATATAGAAGCGGCTGTCGTCAATACGCTTCATCGCCGTTCACAGCATTTCGTGCTCTTTGACCATAACACCCCTGTGCCCATCATCAACCGCTATGACACGCCTCAGACACTCGGACAAGATCGTCTCGCCGCCGCTGTAGGTGCCAAGAGTCTCTGTCCGAATGAAAACCTGCTCATCATCGATGCCGGCTCGGCACTCACCTATGACTTTGTCACTGCGCAAGGAGAGTATATCGGAGGAAACATCGCGCCGGGACTCAAGATGCGGTTCACCATGCTCCAACGCATGACCAAGAAACTGCCGCTCGTCGAAGTGGAGGAAAAAGAACTCATCCCGCTTTTCGGCACCAACACACGCGATGCCATCGCAGCAGGTGTCATCCGCGGTGTCGCCTATGAGGTCAAAGGATACATGCGAACACTCCAGGAGAAAATGCCGCATTTCCAGACCTATCTCACCGGCGGAAATGCACCCTATATATTAAATAACGTGCGCACATCGCGCACGGAAGACCGGCAAATGCACCACGAGAAACATCTCGTCCTCATCGGTCTGAATGAGATCCTGTGTTTCAACAAAATGAAAAATGAAAAATGAAAGGAAGAAGGAATATATATAGAATAACAGTTGTGATGATGGTGATCCTTTCACCTTTCATCTTTCATCTTTCCCCTTTGCACGCCCAGAACATGACCAGCTCCCCGTACTCCCGTTATGCGTACGGTGACCTGAACGAGAATGTGCCTACCGGTTATCGGGCAATGGGTGGAGTAGGCTTCGGTATGCGAAATAACAAAGCCATCAACCCCTCTCAACCGGCTTCCTTCACCGCCTGCGATACCCTTACTTTCATGTTCGACATCGCAGCCAGTGTCAATTGGAGCCATTATCGGGATGCCGCAGGAGTGAAGAATAAAGCGAACGGAAACCTCGAGTACGTCACCATGCAGTTCCCGCTCTATAAGCAGTGGATTGCTATGTCGGTCGGCTTACTCCCGTATAGCTCTGTGGGATATAACATCGCCATCAATGACTCGATCCCCTCTACCGCTCATTTCACCAAGACCTACACCGGAGACGGAAACATCAGCCAGGTGTACGGCGGTCTGAGCTTTAACATCTGTAACTGGTTCGCTCTCGGTGCGAACGTCTATTACATGTGGGGTGACCTTAACCATATGCGCACCCTCACCTTCACCGAGACCGGCATCAACCCCTCCGTCGAAAACGAAAACCTCCACGTCAGCAACGTACGTTTCCGTGCCGGCGCACAACTCTTCCATACATGGGGAAAACATACCGTGAACCTCGGTGCCATCTTTGAGAATAAGATGAAACTCCATAGCGAGTTAACCATCATCGATACCCAGACGGATATCAATATCGAGACCTATACCGGTTATTGGCAGCTGCCGCTCACTTGGGGTGTCGGTGCGTCCTATAACTGGGATAACCGCCTCACTGTCGCTTTTGACTATGAGCGGCAGAACATGGCCGACGCCCTCTATAACGGTTTACCCGGCTCCTACAGCGGACTCCAAAACCGAAACCGCTTCGCCGGAGGTGTCGAGTATCGCCATAACCCTGCCGGACGAAACTATGCGGAACGTATGCTCTGGCGTGCCGGTATTAGCGTTCAGGATGAGTACCTTACTACCATCGGAGCCAAGAAAATCTCTGCCTCCATCGGTATCGGATTCCCCCTGTGGACCATCGGTACTGTCATCAATACCACTATCGAATATACCCACCGTGGAACCTCCGCCGGACTCGAAGATAACGGACTCCGGCTCACCATCGGTGCTTCCATCGCCGAGACCTGGTTCTTCAAACGCAAACTATAGTTTGGCACGATTATTGCAACCAGTAGACCAGTAGACCAGATAACTAACACTAAAAAAATATTAACAATTATGAAAATCAAATCCCTTTTAATCCTCGCGCTCGCAGCAGCCCTTCCGGCACTCGCATGCGCTAAGAAACCGACTAAGGTAAGTCAGGAAACGCCCGTAGAGGCACAACCCGTGGTAGAGGAGGAGGATCCTGTTATCACTGAGGAATGCGTCATGAACGTGTCGCTCTTCCACGAGAGTGTAAAAAACAAGATGTATGCCGACGCATACGAGCCCTGGTGGGAAGTATATACCACCTGTCCGAATGCGAACAAGTCCATCTACACCGACGGTGCCAAGATCATTGAGGCTCTTTTCCAGGCTACTTCCGATCCCGCTGAGAAAGAGCGTTTGGCGAACCTTGCAGTAGAACTGCAGGACAAGCGTATCCGTTTCTTCGGAAACGATCCTAAGTATCCGACCAACTACATCCTCGGTGAAAAAGGTCTCGCTTACATCGATTTCTTCGGTGACACCAAGATGTCGGAAGCTCGTGAGTGCCTGCACAAGTCGGTAGAAGCACTCGGCGCACAGAGTAAGATCACCGTCCTTGTCAAACTCGTGGACGCTTCCTATGCGCTCTATAAGCAGAATCCCGATGCTCTCGCTGAGCAGTTCATCGCTGACTACGAGATGGCCGCTAACGCACTTGGCGAGCAGGCAGCTAACACCAATAACAAGAATGCCGAGATAGCCGGAAAACAGAAGGACTATGTCGATAATATCTTCGCTATCTCCGGTGCAGCAGACTGCTCCAAACTCGATGCGATCTATGACGCAGTCGTAAAAGAGAACCTCACCAACCTCGATATGCTCACCAAGGTGGCGAAACTCTACAAGCGTGTTCGTTGCACCGAGAGTGACGTCTATTTCGCTGCTTGCGAAGCCGCTCATAAACTGCAACCCACCCAGGAGTCCGCAGCCGGATGCGCTTCTATGGCTGCTAAGAAAGGTGAGATCGAGCAGGCGGTTGCTTACTATGACCAGGCGATCAAACTGGCCATGGTAGAAGATGAGCTCGAGGATGTAGCCGACTATCAGTATAACGTCGCTTATTATTTCTATAATAACCTCAAGCGTTATCCCGAAGCACGTAAATATGCGCTCGCATCGATCAGCACCCTCCAAGGTCTCGGTCTTAACAAGGGACAAGGACGCTGCTATATCATCATCGGTATGTGCTATGCGGCTACCCAGCTCCACGGAAACGACCCCAAAGGACGTATCCTCAACAAGACCGTTTTCTGGGCCGCTGTCGATAAGTTCGTCAAAGCAAAACAAGTCGATCCTTCTGTAGAAGCACAGGCAACGGAATTCATTAACATGTATAAGAAGCACTTCCCCACCAAAGAGGAGCGTTTCGACCTGCCCAATGAGTTCTCAGGTGATACCTACCACGTAGGAGGATGGATCGGTGAGACGACTACTATCCGATAATTCGTTCATAGCGGGTGTCCTCGTGACACTCGCTATACTTTTCTCCGCTTGTGGAGGATCTTCCCTTGAAAAGAGCAACCAGCCTGCTTCCAGGAAAGAAAGTCCGGCGGTCGTCACCCATGACGTGATGACCCTTATTTCCGATTCCGGTATCACACGCTACCGCATCGAAGCACCCACCTGGCTCATGTACGACAAGACCGAACCGCCCTTCCAGGAGTTTCCCGACGGCATCTACCTCGAGCAGTTTGACCAATTGCTCACGGTGCAGGCGTCCATGAAGGCTGACTATGCCTATTATAACGAGAAGATGCAGATATGGATCCTCAAAGGAAACGTACATGCCATGAACCGCAAAGGAGAGCAGTTCGATACGCCGAATCTCAACTGGAACCAGAAAACCCACCGTATCTACTCCGATTCCGTCATCCATATCACACGGGAGAAGAGTATCATTACCGGCGTCGGATTCGATTCCAACGAGGAGATGAGCCAATATACCATTTTAAATCCTACGGGAATATTCCCCATCAAAGAAGAATAACGTTTTTTATGTTACTAACAGAAAAAACTGCCCTGATCACGGGCGCAGCAAGAGGTATAGGAAAAGAAATCGCACTCGCTTTTGCACGCGAAGGAGCGAACATTGCGTTTACCGATCTGGAACTCAATGACCTCACTATCCAGACCTCCAATGAACTCAAAGCACTCGGTGTCAAGGTGCAGGCCTATGCCTCCGATGCCGCTAATTTTGATGCCGCACACGCCGTCGTTGATGATGTGGTCAAAGACTTCGGCCGCATCGACATCCTTGTCAATAACGCCGGCATCACACGCGACACCCTGCTTATGCGTATGACCGAAGCCCAATGGGATCAGGTCATTCAAGTCAACCTCAAATCGGCGTTTAACTTCACCCACGCCGTGACCCCGGTTATGATGCGCCAGCGTGCCGGATCGATCATCTCTCTCAGCTCCGTTGTCGGCATCAACGGAAACGCCGGACAGGCCAATTACGCCGCATCCAAAGCCGGCATCATCGCCCTCACCAAGTCCGTAGCCAAGGAACTCGGTAGCCGCGGTGTACGTGCCAATGCCATCGCACCGGGATTCATCATCACCGATATGACCAAAGCCCTGCCGGAAGAGACCCTCAAACAGTTCGTCTCCATCATCCCCATGAAACGGGGTGGGGAACCCCAAGAAGTAGCAAAGGTCGCTCTCTTCTTAGCGAGCGACCTTGCATCTTACGTCTCCGGACAAGTGATCCAGGTTAACGGAGCGATGGCATAATCTCGTAGCTCCAAGGATCCAACTCAAACGTCTCGCCGGTCTCCAGCGTGACGTTTTGTTTTTCTCCGCTCATATTCATCACAGCCAGCACCTCGTTATTGCCCTTCACGCGACGGCAAGCGAAGATCGCCTCGTTGTCACACGCAACGCGCTCCATCGGTGCACCTACCTCCGGACTCTGCAGCGCCGGGTTATTGGCACGCAGTGCATTCAACTCCTGGTACAACGCACCCATCGCATACGCCTCGTCGCGGTCAATTAAATCCTTCTCAAAGAACGCCAGACGGTGATGGTTTCCTACCAGCTGACCCGTGTAGATCATCGGCATTCCCGGTACTACATAGCAGAACGCAGCAAATAATTGAGCCGCATCACCCATCCGCTCGAACTCCGTGCCGTTCCAACTGTTCTCATCATGATTGGAGATAAAATTCATACGAATGGCGTCTTTACGTATCGTTGTATCTGCCTTAGCAAAGTAATTCCACAAATCTTCTACACTTGCCTTACCCTGCGCTACATCGTTCATGATATGGTGCAGCGTCCAGCCGTAGTACATGTCAAACGCACTCTCCGTCAACTCATCCGCCTTGTCCTCGTCCTCGGCAAGCGTGAACATTTCCGGATAACTCTTTCGCAAGTCACCCATAGCCCAGTTCCAGAAATCCGTCGGCACTTCACCCGCTACATCGCAACGGAAACCGTCAATACCGATCGTGTCCATCCACCAGTGCATGCATTTCAGCATCTCGTTCCGCATGTCCTGATTCTCGTAGTTCAGCTTCGAGATATCCGTCCAGTCGTATTGAACCATCAGGTTACCGGCACTGTCGCGGTAATGCCAACCCTCATGCTGAGTCCACTCGCTGTCCGGCGCCGTGTGGTTAGCTACCCAGTCCAAGATCACCTTGAAACCCTGCTCATGCGCTGCTGCTAAGAAATGCTCAAAAGCAGCACGGTCACCAAACTCCGGATTAATCGCGCAGTAGTCGATGATCGAGTAGTAACTGCCTAAACTGCCCTTACGGGTAATCACACCGATCGGCTGGCACGGCATCACCCAGATGATGTCAATACCGTTCTCTTTCAACACCGGTAACAAACCCTCTGCAGCCGCAAACGTACCTTCCTCCGTCGCCTGGCGAACATTCAACTCATAGATCGTCGCATCATACGCAAACTTCGGATGACGCAAACTCTCTTCTTTCTTTCCGCAGCTCAGCAGCATCATTGCTGCCATCAATAACATTACTTTTTTCATTGCTCTATAAGATAGGTTAATTCTTTGCTATTAATCGTAACAATCACCTTTTCGCCCAGATATACCCGAGCGTACTTGATCTCATCTTCGTTGCTCTCCATCGGAATAAACTCGCCGTACAGCAGCGGCATCGAACTCTTGCGCAGTTTAATCAGTTCCGCTACTTCCTCCCGCATCGCCTCTTCCTGCTCGTTCAGGCCGTCAAAACGCATCATATGGCGGTTATCCGGATCATTACCGCCCACCTCGGCATATTCATCGCCCTGGTAGATACACGGCACACCCGGCAGCGTCAGGTTCAGCACCTCCAACAGCAGCGCACGCTTGTACGCCTTCTCTGCGTCACCGATACCTACCTCCTGCGTCCAGCCTTCTTCTTTACCTTGACTGCTGATATCAATTGCACCGCCGGCGATAGACGCAAAACGGATCTGGTCGTGGTTTCCGGAGATATTCCCCATCGTGTGGTGACTGCCGTAGGTCGCTAAAGAAACCAACTCGTTGTCCATCACCTCGCTCATCGGCTTCAGACCGCAGATCGCTTCCCGTGCCGTGAAATAGACGTTGAAATCGAACTGTGCATTCAGCATTCCGCTCTTCACGTAACTGCCAATCAACTCCGGACTACCGTAGGTCTCGCCGATCATCCATATCGGTCGTCCCGGCCATCTCGATGCAATCTTCTGACCCAACATACGCCAGTAATCCAATGGGATATGCTTGCAGGCGTCGTGACGGTAACCGTCTAATTCAAATGCTTCTAACCAGTACAGCGCACTGTCCGTCATCGCCTCGCAAACCTCCGGGCGCTCCAGGTCTAACGTCGGGATATGCTTATCAAACCACGTCGTCAGACGCGCCTCGTCCCATAACTCGAAATTACGCCGTCCGTCGGGTAGGAGAGAATCCGTATGCCAATCCGGATGCGCCTGCAGCGTCGGAGAATTGATATGCATATGGTTCGCTACGTAGTCTAATACCACGTTCATCCCGTGCGCATGCGCGGTAGATAATAAGGTCTTAAACTCCTTATCCGTTCCGAAACGGTCGTCTAACTGCGTCGCATAGATCGGCCAGTAACCGTGATAACCGCTGAACTTCGTGTAGGTCTTCGACGGGTCATATTTGTTTCCGTTCTTGAACACATAGCATCCCCATGCATCATTCGGGTTCTGCGTGATTGGACTGATCCACAGCGTGTTAACACCTAACATCTCGAAATATCCGTCCTCGATCTTCTTCGTGATACCGGCGATGTCTCCACCCTGATAATCCACGATATCCAGCACTTCCTCGCTGTTCAATTTCCGGTCATTGGCCGTGTTCCCGTTATAGAAACGGTCGATCATCAGCGAGTACAGCACCTGCGCCTGTTGGTCATGGCGGTTCAACTGCTTCGCATCCGTGATGATCTTCCCGTCTTCCATCGGCAGCAGCAAGTCGTTATACACATATTCCTCATCCGCCGCAAATACCCGCAGGTAACTTCTGCCGCTGATAGCTGATGGCTGATGGCTGACGGCTGACAAATCCAATATCCATTCTCCATTCGCCCATTCGCCATTCGCCATTCGCTCGTTGTCGATATAGGCTGCAAAGACCGGATTCTTCACTTCATTTAAGAAGTGAATGGTCAGCTTTCCGTCCTCGTACTTGCTTGCCACCAGCGACTGTTTCACCGGCTTGTTCGGCAGCACCGGGATGTCATAACATACCCCTTCGGCACTCGTCACCCGCAGGTTCTGGATACTACCGTTATCCACGATCGTCATCTCTTGCTCCACCGTCGTATCCGCATACAGCGCCGGAACATAATCCGTCAGCGCTATCTGCATCGTTTCTGCACTCATCCTTACCGGCATAATAGGGTACGTCACCGTATCCTTACTCGCTTTACTCGAACATCCCATCAAACACAGGGAAATACATAGAAATAAAAACGTTTTTCTCATGGTTATTCACATTTTGGGTGCAAAATTACAAAAAAATTTTGATATATGCAAAAAAAATAGTATCTTTGCAGCAAATTTTTAAAACCTATGGATATTTCGGTAATTGTACCTTTATACAACGAGGCGGAATCGCTGCCTAAACTCTATGAGTGGATCGCACGGGTCATGAAGGAGAATCATTTCTCCTACGAAGTCATTTTTGTCAACGACGGCTCCACCGATGACTCCTGGAAAGTAATTTCCAATCTCCAATCTACATTCTCCAATGACGACGCAGTCGTCCGCGGCATTTGCTTCCGCCGCAACTACGGCAAATCCGCCGCTCTCTATTGCGGTTTCAAGGCCGCACAGGGCGATGTGGTCATCACCATGGATGCCGACCTGCAGGATTCCCCCGATGAGATTCCGGAACTCTATCGCATGATCAAAGAGGATGGGTTTGACCTCGTCTCCGGATGGAAGCAGAAACGGTACGATAACAAGTTTACCAAGAATATCCCGTCCAAGCTCTTCAATGCCACGGCACGAAAAGTCACCGGCATCAAGCTTCACGATATGAACTGCGGCCTCAAGGCCTACCGTTTGGACGTAGTCAAGAATATCGAGGTCTTCTCTGAGATGCACCGGTATATCCCGTACCTCGCTAAGAACGCAGGATTCACCAAGATCGGTGAGAAAGTGGTGCAGCACCGCAAACGGGAGTTCGGCACCTCGAAATTCGGTCTTAACCGTTTCGTCAACGGCTACCTCGACCTCATGACCATCTGGTTCCTCAATAAGTTCGGTAAGCAACCCATGCATTTCTTCGGACTGGTCGGCACCCTCATGTTCTTCATCGGCTTCATCGCCGTCCTCGTCGTAGGTGGTATGAAACTCTACGCCCTCTCTCATGGCACACAAGCCATGCTCGTTGGCGTCAACCCCTATTTCCATATCGCTATCCTCATGATGATCCTCGGATGTATGCTTTTCCTGGCCGGATTCCTTGCCGAACTCGTCATCCGCAACAGCCCCTCCCGTAACGATTATTTGATTAAAGAAGAAATCTAATTCCTTTCATTTTTCATTTTTCATCCTTTCATTTTTCATTTTTCATTTTCCCTTTCATTTTTCATTTTTCATTTTTCATTTTCCCTTTCATTTTTCATTTTTCATTTTTCATTTTTCATGGCCCAGACATTAGACGAACAAGTCAATACTGTTGAACGCGCACTCGGTGAATGCATGATCGATCATGCACTCGTCGTCATACGCGCATGGCTCACCGAACTCGGGGAGAATAACCCCTATGAGGAGGCCTTCAATGATATCCAATCCAAATACAACGACTTCTTCGCGCGTTGGCTTAATATCGAGGATGAGAACACCGGAGAAGTGCTCACCGCCCTCACCGGCGATACCTACCAGCTCTTCGACGCCGTCTATGCCGCCATCCGGGTACAACGGGGGCTGTCCCCCACTATGCACGGTTTCAATGCCGACTCGCCCCAGTCCGTCATGAATTATTTCGCCAACAGTCTCCAGCTTCGTCCCGAAGACTATGACTGGCTCCATGACGCCCTCAATGACGAGCAGCGCATGTCCGTCTCCCTCATGGCCGTCAACTCCCTCATGCGCAATCTCCGGGAGTGTTTTAATATCGACTCCGTCATGGCTATCATCGACGGCATCGGTTGCGACAACGAGATCGTCGCTGACCAGTGTCTCGCTAACGCTTTCCTCCTCTTCATCCAATACGACGTCCGGATGCCCTTCTTCCCGCAACTCAGGGAAGCACTCACCAATAAGGTCTTGGAGATGGATGATGCCAGCGAGCATGCTTTCCAAGTCATGTGCGCCGTTATTCGGTCTATCATGCCCTCCGGTGCTGACGCCAAAATGCAGGAAGCACTCAACCAGCTGCCGCAGATGTTACGCGACCTCTTTGAGAAAATGGGTATGGGAGAGGAAGTGGGATCTATCCAGGCTTTCGTGCCTAAGACCGAACAGGAATATATCGCCGGACTCGTCCAGATCTTCCCCTCCACCTGGCTCTACGACGTCATGGTCGCTGACCAACCCGAACGGGAAGAGGAACTCGTGGAACTCTATCTTAAAATGGGGAATAGGGAACTCTTATGGTCCCATCCGAAGATGGCGGAGAACTATTATGTCCAACTCCTCCGAGCCGGATCGGACAAGGTCGAAGACTATCTCAACTATGCCCACTGTCTTATGCTCAAAGGAGACCGCATGATGGCCTTCGAATATTATCGCCAGGCGCGCCAGATGGCTAAATCCACCAAGGACTTCTTCGCCCTCTATCGACCCGACCGCAAGATCCTCGTCGACTGCGGCGTCCCCGTCGAATACATCTATCTTATCGAAGATAA
>CAMIZK010000032.1 GCA_946403315.1 uncultured Bacteroidales bacterium
GATACATGCTAAAGGTAGAGATATCGGAGTAATAGGAATAATCAGAATAATCAGAATAATCAGAGAGGAAAGCGCACATGAATGTGCGCGCAGAGACGCTATAGAAAGAAGAGGACCCAGGATAGAATTTCTTAGCCACAAGGACACGATTACTTCTGGAAATGGGGCCAAGTGGGCAGGTAGGCAGGTGGGCAGGTGGGAGCCATGCGGATAATGGCGACAAGGATGTCGCCAAAATGCACAAAAAAAATTCCCCTACTCTAGAAAAGAGAGGGGGATGGGGATGTCCAAATGCTATTTGGACGTAATGGACGCTGATGATTTTACCTTTTGGCCGGTGAGGGTTAACCGGCAATTACGCCTGCGTGTAATTGCTCTATCGGGAAAATAAGATCCCAATTCTTGCCCCAAACAACATTCCCGTCTTCTATTGCGAATTGACGGAATTTACGCGGATCAAGATATTTATTATAATGTAAGGAAAAATCGCTCAAAACGGGCGATTTTTCTGATTTTTATGGATAGCTGCGCGGTTTGGTATGATATTTGTTGCATCATCAAAAAACGATAAGGCTTATGAAACGGATTATGTGCATATGCATCGCAGCAGCGATGGCGATAGGTGCTTCGGCGCAGGTTGGTCAGTTATTGAAAGGTCTCGGCAAAGGAGCGGCGATAAGTGTGGTGAATGGTAACATCCCAGGCAAAGTGAATACCGCTACCACCTCCGTTATCAGCACCAAACTGACGGGTGTAACTATCCCTGGCATACAAAAAAAGCCTTCGTTAGGAATAAAGGAGACTTTGGATCTGCAGGATTCGATCGCGATAACGCGGGAAAAGCTCATGAAAACGCCCGGTTATACCTTTGGTACCGATTCGATGACCGTGACTTTTGTCTTCCAAAAGGACAGTACCGCTCGCAGTATGTCTCCTCAGCGCAAGGAAACGACGCTCCAACAATTGACCTCACATCCGGAGGCAAAACCGGGAGAACGGATTTATAAAGGTAAAACCGCCTTTGGCGAAGGGGTTTATATCTTTGAACAGAACTTATCCATGGTGCGTTTCTATCGCGATTCCTATACCATTAAAGCTCCCCTATTCTATCTGCGGAAATAGGGCTTAAACGATAAAAAAATGCGTCTTCGGGCGCATTTTTTTTGCACATGGCACGGAATTTGTTGTAAGATGAAAGATGAAAAAATGAAAAATGAAAGGAATCATATAATTACATTATACTATGCAAAATCCTGTGGATATTAGAGAACTGCAAGAACGCGTAGAGCGTGAGAGTTCGTTTGTGGATGCCTTGACCTTGGGCATGAGTCAGATGATTGTTGGTCAGAAACACCTCGTAGAGAGCCTGTTGATCGGTCTGTTGAGCGACGGACATATTCTGTTGGAAGGTGTGCCGGGTTTGGCAAAGACGAAGGCAATCAAGACCTTAAGCGATCTGATCAAGGCCGATTTCAGTCGTATTCAGTTTACTCCGGACCTGTTACCTGCCGACGTGATCGGTACACAGGTCTATAGTCAGAAGAGCGAGAAGTTTTCCGTGAAGAAGGGAGCTATCTTCGCTAATTTTGTGTTAGCGGATGAGATCAACCGTGCGCCGGCAAAAGTGCAGTCGGCTTTACTGGAAGCGATGCAGGAACGTCAAGTGACGATCGGCGAAGAGACGTTTAAGTTAGACGATCCGTTCCTCGTGCTGGCTACCCAGAACCCGATCGAGCAGGAAGGTACCTACCCGCTTCCGGAAGCGCAAACCGACCGTTTTATGCTGAAAGTGGTAATCGGCTATCCGAAGAAAGAAGAGGAGCAGGCGATCATTCGTCAGAACATCGCGCCGGAACAAAAGCAGGTACTGCCGATCCTTTCCAAAGAGGATATCATCAAGGCGCGTAAGATCGTGAACGAGGTGTATCTGGACGAGAAGATCGAGAAGTACATCGTGGATATCGTCTTTGCTACCCGTGAGCCGGAGAACTACGGCCTGGAGAACCTCAAACAGATGATCGCCTTCGGCGGTAGTCCACGTGCCAGCATTAACATGGCGAAAGCCGCACGTGCATACGCGTTCATTCATAGAAGAGGTTATGTGACACCGGAAGATGTACGTGCCGTTTGCTACGACGTGCTGCGTCATCGTATCGGTCTCACCTACGAGGCTGAAGCCAATAACATCACTACGGAAGATATCATCACAGAGGTACTGAACGCGGTTCAAGTACCCTGATCGTTCGGCAAATGGATCGCAAAAACCAAACCGCTCCGCTAATTGGTAGGTGCGACCATTGCCTCCGATCTCCCCATCGCAAACACTACGTTGGTTTACGCTGGGGACCCCAATTGAATAAATCACAGATTTATGACTTCAGAAGAGTTATTACAAAAGGTTCGGAAGATAGAGATCAAGACACGCGGCTTGAGTCGGAACATCTTCGCAGGCGAATACCACAGCCAGTTCAAAGGGCGTGGTATGACGTTCAGCGAGGTGCGTGAGTACCAGCCGGGCGATGACGTGCGGTCCATTGACTGGAACGTCACCGCACGTATGAACCGACCTTATGTAAAGATTTTCGAGGAAGAACGTGAGTTGACGGTGATGTTGCTCATCGATGTCAGTGGTAGCCGGAATTTTGGTACGGTGAGCCAGATGAAACGTGACATGATGGCCGAAGTAGCCGCCACACTCGCTTTTTCCACTATCGAGAACAACGATAAGGTCGGCGTGATCTTCTTTTCCGACAAGGTGGAGAAATTCATTCCGCCCAAGAAAGGTAAGACCCATGTGCTGCATATCATCCGGGAGTTATTGAGTTTCGAACCCACCGACACCGGTACCGATATCAACGCGGCGCTGGAATACCTGATCAATGCCCAGAAACGGCGTTGCACCGCCTTTTTGATCTCCGATTTCATCACGGCGAACGGTGACCAGTTACGGGTGACGGGGAATGCGACACCGGTCGTCATCGCCAGCCGGAAACACGACCTGAATGCCATTCAGATCTATGACCGTCTGGATGCCGAGCTTCCGGACGTGGGACTGCTGAAAGTGAAAGATGCGGAGACCGGCAAACGTCTCTGGGTGGACACGGCCGTTCGTGCTACACGGGAAGCCTATGCCGCCGCTTGGCACAAACAGCAGGATACGTTGGAGAACGTCTATCTGAAAACCGGCATCAACCATGTGTCGGTGCAGACAGGCGAAGATTTTGTGAAAGCTTTAATGCGATTATTTAAACAATGATAGGTTTATTAGCAGCGATAATTGTTTCCGCATCGATCGACTCGACCCAGATGGTGCTGGGTGAGCAGACGAAGATGCAGTTGGAGGTGACCTGCACCGCCGCTGAAGGGGTGCAGATACCGAAACCGGAACAGCAGTTACCGACCGGTGTGGAAAGTCTGAACCTGCAGCCAACAACCGACACGGTCACGGAGAACGGTCAAGTACGTCTGCAGCAAGAGTGGATCCTGACCAGTTTTCGCGACACCGTCTATACCGTTCAGCCGTTTGTGCTGACGGCATCCGGTGACACTGTCAAGGCAGCACCGCAGACACTCACGATCTTACGACCGGAAGGTATTGAGCAGATGGAGGACATCCACGATATCAAGGATATCGAACGCGCCGGCATATGGTGGTGGGACATCGTGATGTGGGTCCTGATTGCACTCGGCATCGGTGTCTTCATCGGTGCCATCGTCTATGTGGTGCTGTGGCAGCAACGCCATAAACAGAAAGATGCGCCTTTAGCGCAAAAGATCATCCTGCGTCCGGCGGAGGAAGTGGCACTCGAACAACTGGATGCCATCAAGGCCGCTAAGATCTGGCAGCAGGGTCATGGTAAGCAGTATCACACCGAGTTGACAGACGTCATTCGTACCTATATCGGTCGCCGTTTTGACGTGCATAGCACGGAGAAGACGAGTGACGAGACCCTGAGAGAATTGAAACCAATTCTCCTAAGCAATCAGCCATCAGCCGTCAGCATTCAGAATGGAAAAGAACTCTACGAGCGGCTCAGTAAGATGCTGCAGTTGGCGGATTTTGTGAAGTTCGCCAAGTACGAAGCGATGCCAGAGGAGAACGAGAAGGCCTTGAACACGGCTTATGAGTTCGTCAATGCCACCACACCGCAAAAAGAAGAAGAGGAGGAGAAAGTATGAGTTTTGCCAGTCCGGGATATTTGTTTCTGATGTTACTGCTGCTGCCGATCACAGGGTGGTACATCTACGAGATGCATAAGTCCGATGCGAGTGTGCAGTTGAGTGACACCACGACGCTGGGACGTCAACCCAAGTCCTTCCGCATATGGCTGTTACACGTACCGTTTGCACTTCGTTTTGCCGGTATCTGTCTGTTGAGCATCGCGTTGGCACGACCGCAGACATCAAACACAGGCGGTCGGGAAGAGAGTACCGAAGGTATCGACATCATGATGGCGCTGGACGTGTCCGGAACGATGTTAGCGGAAGATTTTGTGCCGAACCGTTTGGAGGCCGCTAAGAAGGTGGCATCTGACTTCGTGATGGATCGCCCCAATGACCAGATCGGTCTGGTCGTCTTTGCCGGAGAGAGTTTCACGCAGTGTCCGCTTACCACGGATCAGAAGATCTTAAGCAGTCTCATCCAATCCGTTCAGTTCGGTCAGATACAGGATGGTACCGCCATCGGTTTGGGTCTGGCGAATGCCGTGAACCGCATGAAGGACAGTAAGACGGCATCGAAAGTGGTGATCCTGCTTACCGACGGAAGCAATAACTGCGGTGACATCGATCCTATCACAGCCGCACAGATCGCCAACAGTTTCGGTATCCGGGTCTATACCATCGGTGTCGGCAGTTACGGTCAGGCACGGGTACCTTACCAGACACCCTACGGCGTCAAGTATGCCACCATCGATTCGGAGTTTGACGAAGGCACATTGCGCAAGATCGCTGAGATGACCGATGGTGCCTATTTCCGTGCCAAGGATAACAGCAGTCTGGAAGCGGTGTATGAACAGATCGACCAATTGGAGAAAACCAAACTGCAGGTTCGTGAATACAGCCGCAGCCATCATGAGAACTTCATGCCTTTCCTCTTAGCCGCTGTGTTCTGCCTGCTGCTCGAGATCATCATCAAACATTTTGTATTAAGAACGATAAGCAATTAAACCATGTTTCGTTTTGCCAATATAGAATTTTTATATGCGTTGATCGCTATTCCGGTGCTGGTCATCGGATACGTGCTCATCACGCAGCGCAAACGCCGTCAGTTACGTGCGTTCGGTGATCCGGCGCTGGTAAAGCAACTGATGCCGAATGCCAGTCAGACACGGCCGATCGTCAAATTCAGTATCCTGATGGTAGCTTTGACGCTACTCATCATCGCTGCTGCACGACCGCAACACGGTGTGACGGAGAAGACCGAAGAGCAACAGGGTATCGAGGCCGTCGTAGCACTGGATATCTCCAACTCGATGTTAGCCGAAGACGTAGCACCGAACCGTTTGGATCGAGCCAAACAGATGGTGAGCAAGTTAGTGGATAACATGAGCAACGACCGTGTTGGTTTGGTCGTCTTTGCGGGGGAGAGTTTTGTGCAACTTCCTATCACCAGCGACTATGCATCCGCTAAGATGTTCCTCAGTTCGATCACTCCGGAACTCATTCGGATGCAGGGAACGGCGATCGGTGAGGCGCTGGATAGGAGTGTCGCCTGTTTCGATCCCGAAATCGATGACATCAGCCGCGTCGTCCTCATCATCACCGATGGTGAGAACCACGAAGACGATGCCTTAGCCGCTGCACAACGGGCCGCTGAAGCAGGAATACAGGTGATCGTGATCGGTATCGGTAAACCCGAAGGAACAACGATTCCTATACCGGGTACGTTCTCCGTGATGAAAGATAAGGATGGCAATCCGGTAGTAACCAAACTGAACGAAGAGATGTGTCAGCAGATCGCTGAAGCCGGTCAAGGGTTCTATGTGCATTGCGACAACACCAACACGGCCCAACGGATCATTCAGAAGCATCTGGATGAACTGAAGACGACCACTTTTGACGGCGTGTCGTATAAGGATTACAACGAGCAGTTTGTTTCCTTTGCGCTCATCGCGCTGTTACTGCTGATCATTGATTTCTTTATCTTTAACCGGAAAAACAAGTTGTTAACGAAGATGGATGTGTTTGGAGAAAAGACGCTGATGCTTGCTGTGCTCTTGGCGTGCAGCACCACCGCTTTTGCGCAGAAAGAATCAAGAGATATCCGCAGCGGCAACAGTGCGTATCGGGACTCGCTATACGATGCGGCAGAGGTGCATTACCGCCGGGCGCTGGAGACCAATGCAGACAGTTATGCGGCGCAGTTCAATGTAGGTAACGCCTTGTACCGCCAGAATGATTCCGCCAAGTACGAAGCAGCACTAACTGCCTTCAAACGGGCAGCTAATCTGATGGATAGTGAGCACAAAGATGATCCCGTTAAGTACGCCAAAGCGATGTACAACGCCGGAAACTGTTATAAACAACTGAACCGTATCCCCGAAGCGATAGAAGCGTATTCGGAAGCTTTGCGGAAGAACCCCAAGGACGATGAGGCACGGGAGAACTTAGCGAAGTTATTGGAGATGCAGCAGCAGCAACAGCAGAATCAGCAGCAGCAACAGCAGCAACAACAAGAACAGCAAGAAGAAGAGCAGCAAGAAGAGGAACAGCAGGAACAGATGAGTCAGGAGACGGCGGAACAACTGCTGCAAGCCTTGGAACAAGAAGATAAACGACCGCAGCCGCAAGGTCAGAAACGGCCGTTAGAGAAGAACTGGTAGTATGAAAAGATTAATCACTATAATGGTATGCATCGGCATCGCGTTGAACGTGCTTGCCGATGATGTCGTTTTCAGTGCCTCGGCACCGAAGCAGGCAATAGTCGGGAAACCGTTTCAGATATCGTTTACCCTCAATCAGCAGGGGACGAACCTGCGTGCACCGCAGTTCACGGATTTTGACGTGCTGAGTGGTCCCTACTCTTCCACGAGCAGCAGCACATCGTTCATCAACGGTCAACGCACGTCTCGTTTTGAACAGACCTTCACCTACACGCTGATGGCACAACGTGCCGGTACCTTCACCATCGGTCCGGCGACGATCAAGGTGAACGGCAAGGAGGTGCAGTCCAACGGGGTTCGTATCGAAGTGCTGCCGGAAGACAAGACACCGCAGAACACCGGAAACAGCGGTCAAAACGCCAATAACCGGCAACAGAGTAACTTAGGCGGAGAACTGTTTGTACGCACGATCGTCTCCAAGACCAAGGTGCATGAGCAGGAAGCGGTGGCATTAACCTACCGGCTGTATTTTGCGAACGTGGAAGGGGTGCAGCCGACCCAGAACATTCAGTTACCGGAGTTCACCGGTTTCCTCAAACAGGAATTGGAGCAGGAGAATAACCAGGCGGAATTGGAGCATTACAACGGCCGTAACTATCAGGCCATCGACCTGATCAAATACGTGCTCTTCCCCCAGCATTCCGGCGATATCGTCATTGAACCGGCTTCGTTTGAGTTCATCACGCAGGTACGGGTACAACAACGCGTACGCTCTATCTTCGATGATTTCTTTGACTCGTACACCAACGTGCCGCGCAGTGCCAAAGCGCCGGCCGTAACGATACACGTGGAGAGTTTACCGAAAGGCAAACCGGCAGGCTTCTCCGGCGGTGTCGGTTCGTTTACGCTTACCCCGTCTGTCTCCAAGACCGAGATGAGTGTTAACGATGCCTTTACCTACAAACTCACCATCGCCGGATCGGGAAACATGAAGTTACTCAAGAACCCTGCTATCGACTGGCCGGAAGGTTTTGAAGCCTATGATCCGCAGGTGAACAATAACTACTCCATCACCGCCGGCGGTTTCAAAGGATCGAAGACGATCGAGTATCCCGTCATCGTGCGTAATGCCGGTGAATACACCGTCCCGGCCGTGCATTTCAGTTATTTCGACACCAAGGAGAACAGTTACAAGACGCTCTCCACACCCGAATACACGATTCACG
This sequence comes from uncultured Bacteroidales bacterium, assembly GCA_946403315.1. Taxonomy (GTDB): domain Bacteria; phylum Bacteroidota; class Bacteroidia; order Bacteroidales; family Paludibacteraceae; genus Colicola. Next base: position 8,051 of record CAMIZK010000032.1, read on the forward strand.
TGGCACGTGGTGCGAATACCGTCACTCCGACGGATAACGAGCAGTTACCGACTGTAACGACCTACACGCAGAAAGAGGACATCAAACAACTTGGTTCGGATATCCGCTATATCGACGTGAACGGCAACTGGCAGAAGAAAAAGAGTAAACCGTTCATCGAATACGGCAGCGCCGAATACTGGTTGTGCTATCTGTTACCGTTAGGCATCGCTACCCTGCTGCTGATCGTGCTGCGGAAACGTATCAAGGAGAATGCAGACCGTACACGGGTTCGGTACAAACATGCCAATAAGGTGGCACAGAAACGGCTTAAAGCAGCGGCAGCGGCATTAAAAGCCAATGACAAAGATGCCTTCTATGCCGAGATTGAACGGGCGGCTTGGACTTATCTCAGTGACCGTCTTTCTATCCCGACAGCGGACTTGAACAAAGAGAATATCGCATCGATCCTGACGCAGAAGCACGTCAGTGAGCAACGGATAGCCGAAGTGATGGAGGTACTGAGCACCGCTGAGTTTGCACGCTACGCACCAAGCACCGACCATGCGATGGAAGACCTGTATAAGGCAACGACGGAATTGATTAATAACCTGGAGGACGAGAAATTATGAAAAAGATACTTTTATTGCTGTTAGCGGTTAGCTGTTGGCTGTTCGTCAGCGCACAAAACGATTTTGAGTTGGCGAACACGGCATATGCGGAAGGGCGTTATCAGGAAGCGTCAGCGATGTATGAAAACCTGCTGACAGAGCAGCAGAATGCGACGCTCTACTACAATAACGGAAATGCGTATTTCAAGCAGGGAGAGTTGGCGCAGGCCATCTTGAACTACGAGCGTGCGTTGCGTCTGGATCCGAACCATAAGGATGCCAAGTTTAACCTGGCCTTTGCGCAGACCAAGATCACAGATAACATCGTGGAGCAGGATTTCTTCCTCTCCGTATGGGCAAAATCGATTCGTGATCTGATGAGCGAGAACACCTGGACGATCCTGTCTATTCTTCTGTTCATCAGCAGCTTGGCCGGCATCTTAGGTTTCCTGTTGAGCCGTGAACCGAAGGCACGTAAAGCATCCTTCCATGCGGCGTGGATCGCCCTGCTCTTCTGTGTCATCACCGGTCTCAACGCCCGGTCAGCTCACCAAAGAGATACCCTGCGCGATGAAGCTATCATCACACAGGGTATCGTTAATGCCAAATCCTCTCCGGACAACTCCGGCACCGATCTCTTCACCCTTCACGAAGGCACCAAAGTGACCATTCGTGAGACCTTAAGCGGTTGGGTTAACGTGAAGGTTGGGCAGAACGAGGGTTGGATCCCTTCGAAGGATCTTGAGAAGATCTAGTGGAAGTTCCGCTACTTCTCGTGGAAGTACTCTTCTGCGTCGAACGGGTGGAAGTATTTGAACTCTCCCGTTTCACGGTAGATGTGCGACCTGTACTATCGGTAGTTTTTATCGTAGTACGGGTCGCTCCGTTGCTCTTCACACGTGTCTCCACTTGCGTACTCGGTTGACGAGCCGGTGTCTTGTCGTTCGTCTTTACGCCGGTTGAAGTACTACTCGATCTCGTCGAAGTAGAGGTACTCGTGGTACTGGTCGTACTACTCGATCTGGTCGAAGTAGAGGTACTCGTTGTACTGGTCTTCGTTGAGGTTTCTTTCTTCTCCTGCTCTTTGTTTACCGCCGTGCGCAGTTGACCGGCATTACGAACGGAAACACCGTTGGTAGCCGACGCACCGATAGTACGCGTCACGCGGTTATCAAACGACTGATCCGGATGCTGGCTGTAATAGTCATTACGGTGATGCGGCTGCGTCATCGTGGTGTAACCGGAATAGAAGACCGTTGTCGGATAGTCGCAGTAATGGCAGTAATGATGGTTCGTCATGTACGTGTTCACATACGCCTGATAATGATTCAGGTACACCGGTTTCGGCTGCGTGTAATACGACGGGTAATAACCCCAGTAGTAAGGAGAAGACCAAACGGTATAGTTCGCTTGACCATAGGTATTCCACATCGGCGGACGTTTGATGAATACCGGACGAACGATGTAGTTGTAACCGTACAGATAGCGGTCTCCCACTACCTCTACATACAAGCGGTCAGCACGGCGCTCTGCCACCAGTGTCGCTACATCCTGGAACACACCCGGTGCCAGACAAGCCTGGATCAGCAAGGCATGGTAGTACCCGTTACGCGTCTCGATGACACGCAGGTAATCCACCCAACCGTCGCAGTTCAAGTCCAAGTTATTGATCATGTACCGGCTGGAGTTGAGGATCTGCTCAAACTCCCGTGTACTATTAGCTTCCGCATAAGCCGCAGCGACCGCGTTGAGGTCCAAATAGAAGGACATATCGGTGTTGTAATTCGTTACCGTGACCGTCTTCACCACCGTCGTCTTAGGCGTCGGGGTGGTTACTTGGGTGGTATACACCGTCTTCACCGGAACTACCACTTCCGTCGTCGGAGCAACGGTACAGATACGTGCGGTCCAACAACCGGTCATAGACAAAAGACAAAAGACCGCTACGCTAAAAGACAAAAGACTAAAATACTTTTTACTCATAATTATAACGTTTTTGCAACTGCAATTTCCTCAAACGACTCCAAGATATCTCCTGCTTGCAGGTCATCGTAAGCCTTGAGGCTCAAACCGCACTCGGTGTTCACACCGGCCTCTTTGATATCGTCTTTGACGTGCTTGAGGGAAGCGAGTTCAGCGGTCTTAATCACTATACCGTCGCGAATGACGCGTACTTTGTTGCCGCGTTTGATCTTGCCCTCACGCACGATACAGCCGGCGATGGTGCCCACTTTCGAGATGTGGAAGGTCTGCAGGACTTCGAGCGTAGCCGTCACTTCTTCCTTCACTTCCGGCGCCAACATACCTTCCATAGCGGCCTTGACCTCGTTGATGGCATCGTAGATGATGGAGTAGATACGGATATCCACTTCCTCCGTCTCCGCCATACGACGTGCTGTACCGGTAGGACGAACGTTGAAGCCGACGATGATGGCATCGGAAGCCGCAGCTAACATCACATCGCTGTCGGAGATAGCACCAACCGCTCCGTGGATGACATTCACTTGGATATTCTCCGTGCTCAACTTGATCAACGAGTCTTTGATAGCCTCTACCGAACCGTCCACATCGGCCTTGACGATGATGTTCAGTTCCTTGAAGTCACCGATAGCCAGACGACGACCGATCTCTTCCAGACCGACGTGTTTCTTGGTGCGTATCGACTGTTCGCGTTGCAACTGCTCACGCTTGTTAGCGATGTCACGTGCCTCTTGTTCGGTCGGCAGTACATTGAACTCGTCACCGGCCTGGGGAGCACCGTTCAGACCCAAGATCGAACAGGGTTCACCCGGTTTCACCTCCGTGATCTTCTGCCCACGCTCATTGAACATCGCTTTGATACGTCCATGGAACGTACCTGCCAGCACGATATCGCCCATATGAAGCGTACCGTCTTGAACCAGCAGTGTCGCTACATAACCGCGACCTTTGTCCAATGACGACTCGATGACCGAACCTTTCGCACGACGTTTCGGATTTGCCTTGAGGTCCAGCAGTTCTGCCTCCAGCAGCACTTTCTCTAACAACTCATACACACCGTCACCCTTCTTGGCGGAGATCTCCTGGCACTGGTACTTACCACCCCAGTCCTCCACGAGGATGTTCATGTTACTCAACTGCTCACGGATCTTATCGGGGTTAGCACCCGGTTTGTCCACCTTGTTGATGGCGAACACCATCGGCACACCGGCTGCTTGCGCATGGTTGATGGCCTCAATGGTCTGCGGCATCACCGCATCATCGGCAGCAATGATAATGATGGCGATATCCGTCACTTTGGCACCACGAGCACGCATGGCGGTGAACGCTGCGTGACCCGGGGTATCGAGGAAGGTGATATGCTGACCGTTCTTGAGCTTCACGTTGTAGGCACCGATGTGCTGGGTTATACCACCGGCCTCACCGGCGATGACGTTGGCGTTACGGATGTGGTCCAAGAGCGATGTCTTACCGTGATCGACGTGACCCATAACGGTGATGATCGGACAACGCGGTTCGAGATCTTCGTCATTCACCACCTCATCGGCATTAATCTCTTCTACCACCTTCGCCGACACGTACTCGGTCGTGAAACCGAACTCTTCGGCTACCAGATTAATCGTCTCGGCATCCATACGCTGGTTGATAGACACGAACAGGCCCAGACTCATACACGTTCCGATGATCTTGTTCACCGGCACGTTCATCATCACCGCCAGGTCATTGGCGGTCACAAACTCCGTCAGTTTCAGCACTTTGGATTGCTCCTGTGCCTCCATGATCTCCATCTCGTGTTTCTCGCGTTCGAGCTCACGGCGTTCCCGTTTGTATTTCGAAGTATTGGACTGGCCTTTCTTCTGTGTCAGACGGCTGAGCGTCTCCTTCAGGGCCTTATCCACCTCTTCCTGAGTGGCTTCACGCGGCTGGTTCTTCTTGTTCTTCTTACCTGCCTGATTGCGTTTATCGTTCGGATCTACTTTCGTAGCATTCTTGAAACGCTCGCGTTTACGGCGTTCAGCGCGTTCCGCAGCCGCAGCCTGCTGTTGTGCCTGCTGTGCCTGTTGACGTTCCTCACGCTCTTTGCGTTTCTGCTCCTTGGATTTCTTCGCAGGACGAGTGGAGGTATCAATAGAGTCGAGGTCGATCTTACCCAGCACCTTCGGAGCGTTCTTCAGTTCGGGTTTACCGAGCGTGAAGATCTCCTTCTTCGGTTCTTCTTTCTTCGGCTCTTCGGTCTTGGCTATTGGCTGTTGGCTCATTTGCTCTTCGGCTTTCGCCTTTTCTGCTTCCGCAGCCGCACGTTCTGCTTCGGCTTTCGCTTTAGCAGCTTCTTCCGCCGCTTTCTTGGCAGCTGCTTCGGCTGCTGCTTTCTTGGCCGCTGCCTCTTCGGCTGCCTTCCGTGCTGCCGCTTCTTCAGCCGCTTTCTTAGCCGCTTCTTCCGCTGCCTTGGCTGCTTTCTCCGCATCTGCTTGCGCTTGCCGTTCGGCTGCCTGACGATCCGCCTCAATTTTCACCGCCATATCTTTGTTAAACTCCTTGGCAAGAAGCAGATAGAGGTCATCCGAGATACGGAAGTTAGGATCGGACTCGATGGTATGACCGTTCTTCTCGCACCATGCGGTAAGGGTCGCCATACCTATATTTAATTCTTTACATGCTTTAATTAACTTTATTGCCATTCGCGTGTGGCTATCCTCGTACATGTGTCAAAACTGCGTTTTAACAGGAAGTACTCGGATGCACCCGCTCTTCGTTCCACGAACACTTCGTTGGTTCGTGGATCGAGGGGATGCCCTCTAAGCCACGAGAGAGGGGTTTGGGTTAATTATTAATCATTGGCAAACTCTGCCTCCAGGATACGGATCACCTCATCGATGGTCTCTTCCTCGAGATCGGTTTGCTTAAGCAGTTCTGCCTTATCCGCACGCAGCACATCCTTTGCTGTGTCGCAGCCAACTGCCTTGAGAGCGTCAATTACCCATTGATCGATCTCATCGTTAAACTCATCGAGGTAGATATCATCGTAGTCGTCCTCGTTGATCTCACGATAGACGTCGATCTGGTAGCCGGTGAGCATACAAGCCAGTTTGATGTTATATCCGCCCTTACCGATGGCCAGGCTCACCTCTTCCGGTTGCAGATAAACCTTTGCGGTCTTGGCTTCCTCATCGATCTCCATAGAACTGATCTTCGCCGGTGCCAACGCACGCTGGATATAGAGGTTGGTGTTCGATGTGTAGTTGATGACGTCGATGTTCTCGTTACGCAACTCACGAACGATACCGTGGATACGTGCACCTTTCACACCTACGCAGGCACCTACGGGGTCGATACGGTCGTCAAAGGTCTCTACAGCTACTTTCGCACGCTCACCCGGGATACGGGCGATGTTCTTAATCGCGATCAGACCTTCCTTCACTTCCGGGATCTCCTGCTCAAAGAGACGTTGCAGGAACAACGGAGCGGTACGGCTGAGCACGATCTTGGGATTCGAGTTCTTGTTATCCACCTGTACGACTACGGCACGAACGATCTCACCCTTGCGGTAGAAGTCCGTCGGGATCTGGTTCTGCTTCGGCAGATAGAGTTCATTTCCCTCTTCGTCCAGAAGCAGCATCTCTTTCTTCCATACCTGGTATAACTCACCGCTTACGATCTGTCCCACCATCTCGGTGTAACGCTGGTAGAGACTCTCCTTCTGCAGCTCTAAGATCTTGGAAGCCAAGGTCTGGCGGAGGTTCAGGATCATTCGACGACCGAAGGAAGCCATATCGACTTTATCGGTTACTTCTTCACCTACCTCTGCCTCGTCGTCCAGTTTGAGTGCGTCGCTCAGCGCAATCTGCGTATCGGGATTAGCGACATCGTCGTCCTCCATCACCAGACGGTTACGATAGATCTCCAGGTCACCCTTATCCGGGTTCACGATCACGTCATAGTTAGCAGCGGTACCGTACATCTTGGTGATCACGCTGGTAAACGAGTCTTTGAGCACATTGATAAACGTTTGTTTGTCAATGCGTTTGAATTCATTGAATTCTTGGAAAATGTCGATCAGGTTAATCGACTCTTGGTTTTTTGCTGTTGCCATAATATATATTTACGATTTACAAATTTACGATTTACGATTTATTTACGATTTATTTTTATTGACGATTTACGCGGCTGACAATTGTACATTTTTTTCAATCGTCAATCATTCGTACCTCGTCAATCGTCCAATCGTCAATTAGAATTTCAAATCGTACTTCACGTACTTGGGTTCGTTGTAGTGCCATGTGTGTGTGACGATCCGGGTCTCTTTGCGTTTCTTGCCTTCCACAGCGACTTTCTCGACGGTATCGACGCTGAACGTCTCTTCATCGACACTTACCAACTGTCCGCGCAGTTTCTTCCCGTCGATAAGCACCTCGACGTCGTGACCGAGATTTTTCTCGAATTGCATTTTGGTCTTAAACGGATCGGTGAGGCTGACAGAGCCTACTTCCAAGGAATAGTCCGGTTCAACGGCATCGAGTTTCTCAACCAGGAAGTGATTCAGTTCCGCACAGAAATCCACGTCCACTCCCGCCAGGCGGTCCACCTCCACAAGGATGTCATTACCGGCTGATACATTCAGCGTGATCAGCTCATAATCCGTACCCTGCAGGTACTCGTTAATCCAGTTTTGTAATTGTGTTTTATCCAACATACAGGTCGCTAATTTATACAAGTGAGGGAACCTTTCGGGGTCCCCTCATTCAAAATCCGCTGCAAAATTACTACTTTTTTTTGACATATGCAAGCATATGCGTCATTTTTTTGAATTTTTATGGATTTTTTAGTATTTTGGGCAGGAGATCTTCCTAATCGTGTATATTTCTGCCATATGCAAGAAAATGAAGAAAAATGACCATTTTGTGGCAAAAAATTTGGAAATATGAAAAAAGTAAACAAATATTTGTTGTAACTTCGAGGGCACCGACATTGTCCCCCTTCCGTCTGGGGTTTCCCCCATTTCATTGGGTGACACCGTCACCTCGAAGATACAGTCGCACAGTTGTGCCAATAACAAGCTTTTTATGCTAAAAATATAAACAAACTTAATATTTTATCACAAAAAACTTGTATATTCCAAATATTTGTTGTATCTTTGCAAAAGATTTCGAAGAGACAAATCGGTCACAAATTTTCTTAAGCAGATATAGGCTTTTTGTAAGGGTGACAATGGATGAAGCAAGGTTTGAGCATCCATTGAGCACCCTTTCAGCATCCATTGAGCATCCATTGAAACCAGGTGGAGACCAGGTGGAAACCAGGTGGCGATAAGGGAAAGATGAGGGAGAGTACGGTGACGTTCAGGGTGCGTACGTAGTGCGAATAAGATGAATAGGACAATGATAGGTAATAGTGTCAACAAAATCAGGAAAGTGTCTATTATTTTAGGACGAATTCACATAAATGAGGTCCAGATTCACAAAGGGAATTTGATGTGTGAATGAGGAAGCGATAAAGGAATATACTGAAATATAGCAATTTACAAAGAACTTTTGTGTCCAAATTGCCACTATTTTCACACCTTCACAGATTCACACATGTAAATATCTTCGTCTAAAACCTCATAATATAATATAATAATATAATATATATTATATATTTATTATGGCCAGAATACCAACCCACAAAGATGTGTGAAAGTGTGAATTGTGTGAACGGAGAGATCAAAAAATCCGAGGCGCGGTGTGCGTCTCGGATAGAGGAGATATTTGGAGGTTAGTTGCCTAAATCGCTTATATCCTCTGCATCATCGTGCTCTTTGGGTAAATCTTGTCCGACTTGCGCCAGCCAGAGTTTGAACGGCTCTGCTTTTTTAGATGGAACGGATTGAACGAGGCGCAGGACTTGCTCAGTTTCAGCGACATCGGTAAGGCGTTGTTTGCCGTCTGCAGCGGTCAATTTCAACTGGTGACAATTTGTCACCGTTTCATTTCCTTCTTCTGAAAGCCGTTGTTTGAGTTTGTTCCAATACTTACGTGCAGTTTGGTAATCAGCGCTTTCGGTTAATACTTGGATGATGCCGATGATAGAGAAATAGTATTTCTCCGTCTGGTCGTCCCACACCACGCGAATCTTTTTCGCATCAAATAGTTTTATTGCTTCTTCCTGTGCCATAATTATCTCAAATCTGCTGCAAAGATACAAAAAAAATCCCACATATGCAAATATATGCGAGATTTTTTTGAAATAAATGTGTTTACTTTACCTCTTATCCATTATGGCACGATTATTTCCTGTCCGGTGAGGGTGTAGGTCTTATCACCGCGGAGGATGAGGA
>CAMIZK010000033.1 GCA_946403315.1 uncultured Bacteroidales bacterium
GCCGGTATTCTAACCAACTGAACTACCGCACCAGGTGTTCTACTTTTCAAAAGCGCTTAAGAAGCGATTTTTCTCGGCACCATCGTGCCTTCGATTCAAAAGCGGGTGCAAAGGTACTGCTTTTTTTTGACATGACCAAATTTTTTGGCAACTTTTTTTCAAAAAAATGCATTTTCTGCCATTTTTACCGCTTTATGTGCCGATTTTTGGGTCAAACGACGCTGTTTACGGGTCATTTGTGCATTTTTATACCGGTTACAGCGCACATCTTTTCCTGTGATCATCTCATACCAAACGCAGGCTGCGGTGTATCGGCCATAGACATAATTGAGATGATATCCGTCTCGACATAGCGAGTCTCCTAACTTTGTCTGCCGTGCCAATTGGATCGCTGCTCCACAAGGTATCACCGGCAACTGTTTCGGTGTACAAGCCATGATACTATCCCACATCTCTTGTTGGTTGTTATGGTAACGGGGATAATTCGGATGCTTGGCATCTTGGCTATACGCCCAGGTCTGCATCCAGCAGATGCGCGCATTCGGTTGGTACGCGCGAACCGTATCGATGAGCATGGACAGCCAGGGTTCATAAGAAGAGCGGATACCGCTGTCATGGCTGGCTTGTTGGAGCGAGATATAATCATAATCCCCGTCTTGCAGTGCCTGTCTGAGCGAGATGGTGTCCTTTATAACACGCGGTTCCGCATTGGTGCACACACGATGGGAATAAGCGGCGGTGTCCTTGAGCAGAAACTCAGCGTGTTGTTGTAGAGAACAACCGCCGTAATAGAGATTATGGATCTCCACCTGCACATTTTTCTCGTCACATAAGGGCACGAGTTCCTGTTCAACGGCATCCCATGAGAAGGAGTTACCGATACACAGCACACGGATAACAAGTAATATGATACTAATGAGCTTCAAGCCAGTTTTCTCCTACACCGCATTCGGCAATTAAGGGTATGGACAGATGCACAGCATTCTGCATTTCAGAGACAACAATCTCACGGACGCGCTCTACTTCTGTTTTGGGCACGTTGAAGTTGAGTTCGTCATGTACCTGCATAATCATCTGTGCCTTGAGGTTTTCTTCTTTGAGTCGCCGATGGATAGAGACCATGGCCATCTTGATGATGTCAGCCGCGGTACCTTGGATAGGTGCGTTGACGGCATTTCGTTCCGCAAACGAACGAACGGTTGCGTTATGGGAATTGATATCCGGCAGATAGCGTTTGCGACCGAAGAGGGTTTCTGCATACCCCCGTTGACGCGCCAGTTCTTTCTGCGATTCGATATAACTGATCACACGAGGGAAAGCTGCGAAATAGTCGTCTATCAGTTGTTTGGCTTCGGTGCGACTGCATTCCAGTTGCTGCGCCAAGCCGAAAGCGGATATACCGTATATGATTCCGAAATTGGCGGTCTTGGCGTTTCGGCGTTCATCTTTGGAGATCTGCTCAATGGGTTTTCCGTAGATCCGTGCAGCCGTCGCCGCATGGATATCCTGACCGGAACGGAAAGCAGCTAACATATGCTCATCTTGCGAGAAATGCGCCATGAGTCGTAACTCAATCTGGCTGTAATCGGCACTAAGGAAGAGACATCCTTCATCGGGAATAACCGCTTCACGAATCAGCTTACCGCGTTCGGAACGAATCGGTAAGTTTTGTAGATTCGGATTACTACTCGACAGACGTCCCGTTGCTGTAACGGTTTGGTTGTAAGTCGTATGGATCTTACCGTCCTCTGCAATATAACCCGGCAAAGCAGCTATATAGGTATTGATCAGCTTTTGAGTAGCTCTAAAGTCTAGGATTAACCCTACAATGGCATTACGTTCCTTCAATGCGACCAGTACTTCTTCAGAAGTGGAGTATTGGCCGTTTTTGGATTTTTTTGCTTTGGCATCGAGTTTGAGTTTATCGAACAGCAATTCGCCTACCTGTTTCGGACTGTTGATATTAAACGGTTCTCCGGCGAGCGTGTATATCTGCTGCTCCAAAGCATTCAGTTCCGCCATAAGGGCCGATTCAGCTTGTTTCAATTTCTCCACATCGATGCGCACACCTGCCGCTTCCATTTCCCGTAATACTTCCACCAACGGCAGTTCCACTTCATTGTACAGATTCCACAAATCAGCATCCGCCTTGAGAGCTGCGAAATCCGGTTCTTTGTAAGGGTTGAAAGCTACTTCTGGATTCAACAGATATTGACAAAGACGGTTTTCGATGGTGTCATAGGTTATGGGAGACGGGTTACCGGTTACGGATTGCTCTTCGGGTTCAGCAAAGAGGTCTAATTGAGTAGGGTCGCTAGGTTTCTTAGGCGTACTAGGAGTCTTAGGTTGACTAGGCTGATTCGTTTCTAACTTGCGAAGCAAAGTATTGAACTCAAGATCGCGATAGAGAGCAGTGAGTTGATCTATATTCGGTTCTTTCTTGCTCAACAGAGTTTCGTCGAGTGTGATCGGCACATCGGTGCGGATCGTAGCCAAGAAACGGGAGAACTTGATTTCTTCCACTTGCGATTCCACTTTTGTACGCAGCGCACCTTTGATCTCATCGGTATGGGCCAGCATGTTATCGATGGAGCCGAATTGTTCCAGCAAGGCTACAGCGGTCTTCTCCCCTACTCCTTTGCAACCGGGAATATTATCGGAAGCATCTCCCATGAGGCCCAACAAGTCAATGACCTGTTCTTTGCGTTGCAGTCCGTATTTGGCGCACACCTCAGCCGGTCCCATGAGTTCAAATCCGCCGGTATGACGCGGCCGGTACATGAAGACGTGATTGGAAACAAGTTGTCCGTAATCCTTGTCCGGCGTAGCCATATACACCTCAAAACCGGCTTCTTCGCCTTGCTTGGACAAAGTACCAATGACATCATCGGCCTCAAAACCGGGCACTTCGAGAACAGGGATGTTCATGGCCTCCAGCAGTTGCTTAATAACAGGAACGGCTTTGCGGATATCTTCCGGTGTCTCCGGTCGTTGCGCTTTGTACTGCTCATAGGCCTCATGACGGAAGGTACCGCCGGCAGGATCAAACGCCACACCTACATGGGTCGGATTGATCTTCTTAAGCAGGTCCTCCAGCGTCACACAAAAACCGAAGATAGCAGAGGTGTTTTCTCCTTTGCTGTTCATACGCGGTGCACGAATGAAGGCATAGTATGCACGAAAGATCATCGCATAGGCGTCTATAAGCAATAACTTTTTCATATTACCAGTTTATGGGTTGTAATCCGTTTTTTATCAAATAGTTGTTTGCAGCACTGAAATGACCGCAACCGTCAAATCCTCGATATACGGACAGCGGCGAAGGGTGCGAGGTTTGCAGCACCAGATGTTTCCTGCGGTCAATAAACTGTCCTTTGCGTTGCGCATACGATCCCCACAGCATAAAGACAATATGTTCCCGTTCCTTGTTAAGTGCTGCTATAGCGGCATCTGTCAGTTCCTCCCATCCTTTCCCTTGATGACTACCGGCTTTATGGGCCTCGACGGTCAAGGTTGCATTAAGTAGCAAAACACCTTGTTCCGCCCAACGGCGCAAGTCACCGCTTTGAGGAATGGGTGTACCAAGGTCGCGATGGATCTCTTTGTAGATATTGACGAGGGAAGGCGGTATCTGCACGCCTTCCGGTACGGAGAAACTGAGCCCCATTGCTTGTCCGTCCTCATGATAGGGATCCTGGCCGATGATGACCACCCGTACTTTGTCAAAAGGACAGGAGTCAAACGCATTAAAAATCAGACCTGCCGGAGGAAAACACCGACGGGTCTGGTATTGTTGGCGCACATATTGGGTGAGGAGTTCGAAATAAGGCTTGTCAAACTCCGTCTGCAAAACGCGCTGCCAAGATGGATCTATTCGTACATTCATTAATCCACAATCAACATTGCATCTCCATAGTCACCGAAGCGGTATCCTTCCTGGATAGCCACCTCGTACGCATGCATGGTCTCTTCATATCCGGCAAAAGCGGCTACCATCAGCAACTGGCTGGATTCCGGCATATAGAAGTTCACGAAGAAAGAGTTGGCAACAGAGAACTTATACGGTGGGAAGATGAATTTGTTTGTCCATCCGTCGTAGGCTTTGAGCAGACCGTTCGTTCCGGCTACATGCTCCATAGCACGCATCACTTCCGTACCCACCGCACAGACACGCTGCTGCGCTTCGTGTGCCTTATTCACCGCATTCGCCATCTTCTCCGATAAGACGATCTGCTCCGACTCCATCTTATTTTTCGTCAAGTCTTCCACATCGATATCTTTGAACACACCCAGCGACATATGGCTGGTCATGAACGTGGTCTCGATGCCGTGGATCTCCATGCGTTTGAGTAGTTGTTTGGAGAAATGCAGACCGGATGCCGGTGCCGCTACCGCACCGATCTTATCGGCAAAAATCGTCTGATAACGTTCCGTATCCATTTCCTTTACAGGCAGATCGTGGAACTTCTCCTGATAAGCCATGAAGGTCTCCGCATCCATCGGACGCTTGATATACTTCGGCAGCGGAGCACTTCCTAAGGCATATAACCGCGGTACAAACTCCTCATTGTCATAGTCCGTCAAGAAACGGAACGTACGGCCGCGACTGGTTGTATTATCAATCACTTCCGCCACGATAGCCGGATCTTCTTCAAACGTAATCTTGTTTCCGATACGGATCTTACGTGCCGGTTCTACGAGTACGTCCCAGTAACGGGTTTTATGATTCAACTCACGCAGCAGGAAAACCTCAATCAAAGCGTTGGTCTTCTCCTTACGTCCCCACAGACGCGCCGGGAAAACCTTGCTGTCATTGAAAACAAACAAGTCACCCTCATCAAAGTAGTTCACCATCTCGGGTAAGGTCTTATGTTCGATCTCACCTGTCTTGCGGTGCAGCACCATCAACCGTGCATCATCACGGTAAGGCGCAGGATATTGGGCAATTAATTCCTCCGGCAGTTTAAAACGAAACTGACAGAGTCTGATATCATTGGATTTGTACATAGTCGTATTGTTTGAGTTTTTCTAAAAACTGTTCTATCGTATAGCATTCTTCTACCCGTGTGTTCCCTACCCTTGTGCGTCGCAATGCTATCAAATGCGCACCGGAATTGAGTTTCTGGCCGATATCTCGTGCCAAGGCACGGATGTAAGTTCCTTTCGAGCACACGACACGGATTGTCAGTTGCATGTTCTTCTCATCGAAATTCAGCACCTCTATCTCATCGATCACGAGCAGTTTGGGTTTGAGTTCCACCTCTTGTCCTTTACGAGCGAACTCATAGGCCCGTTTTCCGTTAATCTGCACGGCGGAGAAGATGGGCGGTACTTGCCATTGTTCTCCGATAAACTGAGGGATCACCTCGCTGATCAATGCGCGTGTGATATGCTCTGTTGGATAGGTCTGGTCAATTTCTTTCTCCAAGTCAAAGGAGGGTGTGGTAGCGCCTAATTGAAGGGTAGCCACATACTCCTTCACATCATATTGCAATTGGTCAATGAGCTTGGTCTTTTTACCAGTACAAACGATCACCACTCCTGTGGCTAATGGATCGAGTGTTCCCGTATGACCGACTTTTAACTTCTTCTTCCCTATCTTCTGGCATAAGTTCCACCGCACCTTGGCCACCAAGTCAAACGACGTCCAACGGAGCGGTTTATCAAACGCCAGGATCTCTCCTTCTTCAAAATCCCACATTTTAGCAGAACTCAGAAATGATCGCTACCGAACCTACGATGGCACAATAGATCGAGAACCAGATCAGTCGTTGGCGACGTACGATCTCAATCATGAAACGGCATGCCAGACAACCGGCAGCAAAAGCGGCAATAAAGCCCACGATAGCCGGTCCCATACCAATCTCCAGTTTCGTATCCGGTCCCATAATCTTAATCACATCCAGTAAGGCTTCTCCCATGATAGGAATCAGCACCATCAGGAAAGAGAATTGCGCTACCACCTCTTTGCGCACACCGCAAAGCAGACCGGTGGCAATAGTGGCTCCGGAACGGCTTAATCCGGGTAACACGGCACATGCTTGCGCGATACCAATAGCCAGTGCATCACCGTATCCGACATCATGACCGGATCCCTGACGACGCTTGGAGATCCATTCGCTAAACGCTAACAGAACAGCGGTCACCAACAAGCAGATACCTACCAGCAGCAGACCTTTTCCAAAGAAAGACTCCACATAATCCTTGAAAAACACACCGACCACAAACACCGGAATCATCGAGATCAGCAATTTCAACACATAACTCTTCTCATCGTTCCAACGCAAGGTGGTAAGCGTACCGCGTAACAAACGAGTCACCTCGTACCACAGCACCACTAAGGTAGACAAGACCGTAGCCGTATGCACAATGATGGCAAATGAGAGATTCTCTTCACCCGAACCGGTGGAATCCAATAACTGCTGACCTATCTCCAGGTGTCCTGAAGACGATACCGGCAGGAACTCCGTCAAGCCCTGCACTCCTCCTAAAATCAATGCATCAAACCAACTCATTTCTCTTTATCCTTTTTCTTTGGACGATAAAATATAGCAAAAAGCATTGCGATGAAACCGAAAAGAGAAATCATCGGACCGATGTCTATACGGCGTGTGGAGAAGATATCCTCATTGAAGACTTCTCCCGAAGGAGCACCGGTCATCAGCACAAAGCCGATGATGATGATCACAAAGGAGACTGCAATCAAAATGAGATTAAGTTTGGGCAATGAATGTTTCATATCAAATGGTGTTTATATTTATCAAATCTCGTAAAGTGTGTTGTTATCCATGCGGATATAACGACCGGTAGCTATCAGCGAAGCCAGCAGTGTGATGAGCAATCCGGAACCGATTACAACCACCACGATTAAACTGATGTTCCCAAAGGTCAAAGGCAGCAATTCCTCTCCGGTAGGTATAAACCGCGTGTTGAGGAAAAGCACTCCTGCCAGCACTATCGCTACAGCTACCACTCCGGCCACAAAACCCATCAGCATGTTACGACGAACAAACGGACGACGAGTTACCCAAGGCGTAGCACCTACCAGCGTCATCGTGTTAATCAGGAACCGTTTGGCGTAGATCTGCAAACGAATCGTATTCACGATCAACACATAGGCAACCAGAAGAAGCACCAATGCTACTATAAAAATGATCCATAATATGCGCTGAACCGGCCTACCGATGACCGTAGCCACCTTCATGGGATAAGAAACCTCACATACATAGGGTAACTCGCTGAGTTGGTCAATTATCACCGTCAAGCTATCCGGATGGGTATAGGCTTCCGCAATATGAATCTCATATTCGTCACCCAGCGGATTGAAACCGAGGAATTCCTCCGGGTTCATTCCCAGAGAGGGGATTTCCTTTTGCAGCGCCTGCTCTTTGGAGACAAAAGTATACCGGATGCACCGCTGGTCCTCTGCCAGATATGATTCCATCTGGGCATAATGCGTGCTATCGGCATCGGGCATCAGTACCGCTGTAATGGACAATCCTTCGCGCATGCGCGTAACAAGCGCTCCTGCACTAAGCAGGAGCACACATTCCGCACCGATAAGGCATAGCACTAAAGCTACGCTTACGGCAGAAATAAATGAGGAATTTCGAAACCGAAATTTACGCATTTAGTATTCCCAGAGATCTTGTTCAAAATTCAGCAACTCCGTTGCAATACGATCTTGCTCTTTCTTGATATCGTCATGACCAATCGCATAATCCGGAATCCAACGGTTATACATGTTACCTTCACCTACGATATAGGAGGTGAACAGACGTTTCTGGAAGAACTCGTCATAGGTCACACGCTTGGTCTCGTTACGGTTCGGAATCGCATATTGCATTGCGATATACGGACGCAGCAGATCAAATGGAACCCAGAACATCACAGACTGATTCAACGCGTTCATCACCTGTGTAGAGTCCGTCTCGGTGATCAACCATGGATGTAACGGAGCGATAGCCATGATCTTTGTATGCAAACGAGACGTGTGCTTATCGAAGAACACTACCTCCTGAATCAGATATTTCACCTGATTCTGGGCAATCCGCTCAAAGTAGAACGGCTGCGGTGTCAACAGGTCATTGATCGAATCATAGTTCACCAGCATATAGCGCGATTTGGCGATATTCATGTAATCTTCGTCATCCGGTCTGTTGGTCAGATCACGAGGGAACATAGCGTCACGCGGAATCTGATGCTTCGCCATCGGCTCAGCGTTCTTGAAGTCCGGCTTCAAGGTCTCAGCACGAGGATAAATCGGCATACCGTCCACTACCGCATCGATAATCACCTTGCATAGGTTACGATAATCGGGATTGTCCAGAGTTGTAGGGAAATACAACTGGAAGTTCTGACGATAACGCATATCGATTATACGATAGACGACACGCGACCAAATGATATCATCAATGCGGTGATCCACCATTACAATGGTGTCATGAGCAGGCGAAAACTCTGCCGTTGTAACACGAGCCATACCTAACTCATTAAAGAATGAGGTCACGTTATGTTGTGCCTGTACCGAAAGGGCACCCAACACGAAACATGCGACAATACTAAGTTTCTTTATCATAGCTATCATATATTAATTTATACGGAATGTGAGAGGATCCACATTAACCGGTTTTCCGGTCGGACCAGTCACCTTAATGTCCTCGATCGAGACGAAGTCATTCGGTTTCGCCTTCTCAAGCACTTGTAATTGCTCGTTGGTAAACTTACTACCCTTCGCGTCCATATATCTACCCTTTGCAAAGAGGGTAAATCCGGTCACCTTGAACGGCAGGTTCAGAATACCATCCTCGCCATAAGAAACCGTCAACTCACCGGTTTTATTAACCAGATTGGACAAGGAGATCTTTCCGGTTCCGTACGGTTTTTCTTTCACCGTCAAGAATGCTTTCGGATCGGGCAATTTACGTACACGGTACTCCTTGCTTCCCATGGCCTGCTTCTTTCCTTCGATCTCTGCAAAGACAGTGATTGTAGAGGTTTTAGCCGTCTCGTTGGGTTGGATGATCCATAAACCGCCTTGTCTCTTAACAGTCGCATTTGTAACCGTCACGCTTACCTTATCATCCGAGATACCCGGAACGGATACCGAGAATTTGTTTTCGTAGCCACGATACATGATCGTAAGGTCCGTATTCGAAATGGTCATAGCCGGCTCGCTTACGGTATATTCACCGGAGAAGGGCAGTTGAATCATCTCATCGTTCTGTTCCAACGTGATATAACCGCTATAACGCTTTTGTCCGAGTGTAGTAGCATTTACTTCATACAAACCGTGCTGACCGATCTGCACGCCATCCACAAAGAATTGAGGACGTTGTGTGGTATCCTGTGCTGCCAGAATAATCTGTGCGCTATACTTACCGCCACGGATCACATTGGTCGAATTCGGAATTACGTAAGCACTCAGTTTATTCACACGTACGTCTCCTGCATCCGTTTGCTCCATCAGATATTGTACCAAACGACCTTCGGTCGTACGTACGTCATTCTGCATCTTGGACAACACGGCCATGGACGCACCGATAGGCATACCGTCGAACACAGCGATTTCCCAATCTACCCATTGACGATCGTGTGCGTTGTATCCCTGCTCGGTAGCCAAAGTGGCACGAATGGACTTAGCGATAGCAGAGTCACGCTCTTGGATCAAAGAAGTTAAGAACTCCTTATAAGCAGACACATTGCCTTTAAGTTCCTGTCCGTGTCCCTGTACCAAAGCGTAGGTACCGGTTACGTCAAAGTTCGAGTTATTCTGGATATTAAGCGTAGGATCTTCACCTTGCTTTTTCAAGGTTGTAAAACGACCCCTACCATCGGTCATGATGGTCAACTCATCTTTAAAATTCTGTATATAGGCATACAGAGAGTCCGCTTGCGCTTTTACTTCTTGAGCTTTATCATACCACTCTTGCGTCTTAGCCGGGTTCTTATCTAACGCGGCTTGGAACTCCAAATAGAGACGCTCATTTTGAGAGGCAGATGCAGCGATCGAGGAGTGCAAACTGTTATCCACCATGGTAAAACCACTGAGGATATCCGTACTTACGTTCAACGCCAACATGGCGGTGAGCACCAAGTACATCATACCAATCATTTTTTGTCTCGGGGTTTCCGGACAGTTTTTTGCTCCACCCATTGCTGAATGTAATTATTTAGTTTGTATTCGTCTTTCGTTCAAGTAGTTATGCCAGTGCATTAAGCATATTTCCGTAGATACCGTTGAGGTCAGCTACTTGTTTTTGCAGCTGTTTAGCACCTGCAGCAAATGCCACCTGTGCTTCTGCAGCCTCTTTAACAGCAGCGGCAGCACCCTTCTGTGCATCGATCTGTGCATTTACGGCTTGCAGTTGCAACTCATAAACGGAATTCAGGGAAGCCAGTTTCTTACCTACTTCTTCTACCTCTGCCTTGTAAGCCTTGGTCTGGCTAGCGACAGCTGACATATCACCGCTGATCTGCGCATAACTCTGTGCCAAACCGGACGTTGCGTTTGCATACGCATCCGTTGCTACTTCAGCAGCAGCCAGTTTCTCATTCAGTTTAACACCGGTCTGTGCTACCTTACCGAGTTCCGCAAACTGCGTAGCGGTCTTCGCCAAATCAGCAATACCGTCTTTCAGTGCTTTGAGATCTTCATCCTTAAGCGACGGGACTTTAGCGACACCTGCTTCAGCAGCAGCAGCTACTCCGTTAGCAGCGACGGGTGCGCCGGCAACACCTGCACCTAACAAAGTCGGACGAGCCTGTTTCGATTTCTCTTCCAGTAATTCGGGTTTGGTACCGTACTCCAACAATTGCGGGAACACGTTATCCCAGTGGAACTCCGGATGCGGACGCTCCAATGCACCGATGACGAACAGGAATGCCTCGGTAAACATACCGAGCATCAGCACCTGACTTGCGCCCGGCCAGTGCAAAATCTTAAACAACGCACCGATAATAACGACCGATGCACCCACCGAATACACGATGTTAACGATGTTTTTACCTTGGTATGATTCATACCAGTGCATAAACTTTGCCCACGGGCCTCTTTTAACAGCTTTTTCTGCCATAATAGTATTTCGTTTAAATATAATTCTTAAGACTTTTTCTATTAATCACCGATGTAAGCACGAACACAACGGAATCCGATGTACGGACGGCTCTCAAACTGGTACTCATACGAGCGAACACCGCACTGCATGAAGTAACTGATATCCTTCCAGCTACCACCCTTGATAACCTTACGTTTCAAGATGTCCGGGTCGGCCTTACGAGCCATATAGGTGTAATCCGGGTTCAAGTCATGGATATACGAGTTCATTGCGCTTTGATAAGCGGAGTTGGTCCACTCAGCCACGTTTCCGGCCATGTCGTACAGACCGAAGTCATTCGGACGGAACTGAGCCACCTTCATAGTCGTTGTACCGGTATCATCGTTGTAAGCGCCACGGTAGGGTTTGAAGTTAGCAAAGAAGCATCCCTTGGCATCACGAGCGTAGTTACCCCCCCACGGATACATCGCCATCTTACGACCGCCACGTGCGGCATACTCCCATTGTGCCTCCGTCGGCAGACGATATTCATTGGCATCAATAGCAGAAGCACTGTTGAACAGTTGTGTACGCCAGTTACAGAAAGCATGTGCCTGCTCCCATGTTACACCGACTACAGGATACTCGGCATAGCCAGGATGCTTGAAGTATTGCTGCAGTAAGGGGTCATTGTACGAGAATTGGAAGTCACGTGCCCATACCAGCGTATCGGGATAGATACAGATGATCTTAGTGGTCAACAGGTCTTTCGGCTCCTTCAACGGACGAATGATCGTTGAGTCTTTGATCTCACCGTTCTCATTTACCCAGAAGGTATCTACACGAGCTGTCGCTCCGGGAGGATAGGTACTGGTAGCCACATCGAATTTATTCCGCTGCGGCAGTGCCTCATCCATATTTACCCAGCTGTAACGATAGTGCAGGTGGTTGGTATTAAGCGTACCGTTGGAATAGAACATCGAAGACAAAGCATCAACCACATCTTCTTCCTTGCTCTTCCAAGGCACTTTCTTGGACCAGTTGAGTTGGAAATTCTCCTCATCGAAGTCTTCATCCTTCGGTTGGATCGCATAATCCGTCAAACCGGCAGCTACGAGGTTTGTCATAGCAATGGAGTCACGTACCCAATTTACAAACTGATGATACTCATTGTTCGTAATCTCGGTCTCGTCCATCCAGAATGCATCCACCGTCACCATGATGATGTTATCCGGCTGCTCGAAGACAGCGGATTGCGTGTTCGCACCCATCATGAAGGATCCCTTTTTAATAAACAGCATACCATAAGGATTTGCCTCCTTAAAATTGGTCGATCTGATTGCACCCACCAACTCACCGGCCGGTTTGTTACAACCTACCATCATCAACGCACACAGCGCTACCAATGGAATAATCTTCTTTACTTTCATATTGGTTTTAATCGATTAATTTTCCAACTATATATTATATATAAGGTGTTATAAGTACCTTACGCTTTTATACTTGTTTGTCCGTTTGGGCTTGAGGATATCAAATCCGTAAGCCAGGTATATCTCGTGACTTCCGTAACTCTCCAGCAGCAGTTTGTTAGTCGGCAGTTCGCAACTGTACCCCAACTGCAGTCCGGAGATGATATCCACGCCTAACAGTATGTTCACACTTCCTGCAATGCGGTATCCGAGTCCCCACCGGTATCGGTCCTTGTAGTCGCACATCAGCGTCAGGTTGACATCCCAACTGACAAAGTCGCTCATCACCATCGCGCTGGGCGTCAGCATCCACTCTCTGTAGTTCTTCAAGCGGAAATGATATCCGCCGGTCACATACATCGTTCCGACCAGGGTTACGATCTGCTGTACGCCGGTTGTTCCGTCCGACCAATCGATCTGAGGACGTAACAAATGACTGTAACTGCCGCCTACCCACCAGGTCGGAGTGCTGTAATACAAGCCCACACTCATGTCAAATTTCATTCCCGATTTACTTCCCGTCGGAAGCGTCGGATCGTTGGCGTCGTGGTAGTCGTCTCCCATCTTACTAAGGTTGATCGAGTCCCCTTTGAAGCCCACGTTTACAAATCCCAAGTCCACACCGATTCCCAGATATCCTTTCCCCAGTTTCTGCCGGTAAGCGTATTGTGCGTAGAACGACTGGGTAGTGAACAATCCGTACCGGTCATTCAAAAACCGCACTCCCGCACCGTGACTTGTCTTGCCGATCACGAACGGTGAACTGAAACTGAACCAGGTGCTCATCGGTGCATTGGTAATGTCCACATACTGCATGCGGTGCATTCCCGCTACCTTCATCAGTCCGCCTTCTCCTACCGCGGCAGGATTATATGCTGTCGGCAGATACATATATTGCCCCATCTGGGGATCAAACTGCGCACTCGCAGTCACCAGGGTAAACACCCCAACCAGCAGAACAATATATCTTTTCAATTTCCAATTTCCAATTTTCAATTTTCAATACTCCTCCTCGTCGAAGAAGAAGTCTTCATCTTGCGTCGGATAGTCCGGCCACAAATCCAAAATACTCTCATACTGCTCCTCGTCATCTCCTTCCAACTCTTCCAAATTCTCTATCACCTCCGCCGGAGCACCGATACGATTCGCATAGTCCAGTAATTCATCCTTGGTTGCAGGCCATGGTGCGTCCTCCAATTTCGATGCCAATTCAAGTGTCCAATACATAGTTTTATTACCTATAATATACTATTTCATTTCATTGACAAACAGACCCAGTATGGGCATAGTTTTTCAAAATATCGTGCAAAAGTAGTAAAAAGTTTCGATTTATGCAAATTTTTTATACATTATTTTACAATTTTCGTCAATTTTTACACCAAATCGTCTCTTTTTCTCCATTTTTGTGACTAAAATAACGCGAAAAAACGAAAAAATAGTCACTCAACCGATTGATAAATTGCAGGTGGGTTTCCGCTGCTTTTGCATCGATCATCCGGCGTTCTGCCCGACGACAGATGGTACGGCACACATGCGCCCTGCAAACGGTCTCACTTCCGGCCGGAAGAATGAAGGCATGTTGCTTGGGTGTGTCGTTTACCATGGCATCGATCCATGCTTCCAATTGGTGCACATCGGCCTCTGTGATCCACTCTCCCGGCGCGTCACTTAAGGCTGCGCCCAAGTTAAACAGTTTGTTCTGGATCCATTCCAATTGGCTGTTCGTTGTTGGCTGTTGGCTATTAGCCGATACTCCGGCTCGCAAGAGCCCGATCCAGCTGTTCAGTTCATCGACCGTTCCGTATGCTTCGATGCGTGCATCTGTTTTAGCAACCCGTTGACCGCTTGCCAACGAGGTCTGACCTTTGTCTCCCGTCTTCGTGTATATCATAGCCGTATTGTATAGTTTCGTTTCAAGTAATGCGGATCAAAAAACAGCAGTCCCACATGATAGAGGTCCATGGAAGTAGTGATCCGTTTATCTTCTTTGAGTTCCTTCCATGCCTGCTCCATCTGGGCGGAATAATGGATATCATCCAGTATGATTACGCCTTTCTCCTGCATCCCAGGCAGCAGGGTGTTCACATAGCGCATGGTCGCCTCATAGGTATGGTTGGCATCCACATAGACGACATCCCATCTCTCGCGCGCGCAAATATATAAGGTGTCATCAATATTGCCTTCCTTCCATTCGATATTCTCCAGTTTCAACGCTCTCCACCCCCCTTTTGCGACATTCAGCACTGCGGCACTTCCTTCTAAGGTCACTACCCTGTTTCGGCTGTCCGCCGCAGCCAGATAAGCGGTCGTGACACCTAAGGAAGTGCCCAGCTCGAGTATCTGAAGCGGTCGTCTCTCCTGCATTCCCATCCAGTTCACCAATCGGAACAAGGCCTGCCCCACTTGCGGTGATTCGAGTTGCCGTTTGGCGATATCGCACACCCGACGCGGAATAAGTACGCCTTCTTTCGATCCGGCCGAACCGTAATCGACCACATTCAGGGTATCCGGACAGCGTAACAACAAGTCCCGTCTACGTTCGATATCGGAAAAGCAGTAATAGGCATTGCGATCGCGTAACACGAAGCGTACCAGTTCAAAGAGGTAGGGCGAATGGATGCCTTCACCGGTTGTATTCCAAGCCGTTAAAGTATGCTTGAGATACGCAAAAATTCTATGTAAACGTGCATTATTTGTCATTTATCGTGCAAAATTACACTTTTTTTTGCATATATGCAAATATTTTTGTATTTTTGCAGCATGATTTTGAATTATATTTGGATTTCGCTCATTTTGCTGGCGGTCATCATGGGTCTGGTGCAAGCCATCGCATTCGGTAATGTCGGTGTTTTTACGGATATTATCAACTCGACTTTTGACAATGCCAAAACGGGTTTTGAGTTATCCCTGGGTCTGACGGGTATTCTGGCGTTATGGATGGGTATCATGAAGATCGGTGAGCGTGCCGGAGCCGTTAACTCATTGGGTAGGGCCATCAATCCGTTCTTCAGCCGTATTTTCCCTCAGATTCCGAAGGGTCATCCGGTTTTCGGATCGATGCTGATGAATATCTCCGCCAACATGCTTGGCCTGGACAATGCAGCTACTCCGATGGGGTTGAAAGCGATGGGCGAGTTACAGGAGTTGAATGAAGACAAGAGCAAGGCCTCCAATGCAATGATTATGTTTGTGGTGCTGGGTGCCAGCGGTCTGACCCTGATTCCGACCACGATCATGGGATACCGTGCGCAATGCGGCGCAGAGAACCCGGCAGATGTGTTCTTACCGATATTGATTGCCACCTATGTATCTACCTTAGTGGGCTTGGTCTGCGTTTGCGTGGCACAGAAGATTCGCATGAAAGATCCGGTGGTGTTAGGTACACTCTTGGGTTTGACAGGTTTGGTAGGATTGCTGGTTTGGGGAGCAACCCAGTTGTCTCATCAACGCTTGGCGACACTCTCCGCCGCAGCCGCAGCGGTGATTCTGTTAGGTGTCATCTGCTGGTTTGTGATCCAAGCGATGTGCAAACGGATCAACGTGTATGACTCGTTCATCGACGGTGCCAAAGGTGGTTTTCAAACGGCAATAGGTATTATTCCTTATCTGATTGCGATATTGGTAGCCGTAGGCATGTTCCGTGCTTCAGGAGCAATGGACTTGTTGGAACGCGGTGTGTCGGAGTTGTTTGCGTTGGTAGGCATTAACACAGAGTTGTCCGGTGCCGTACCGACAGCGCTGATGAAACCGCTGAGCGGCAGCGGTGCACGGGGACTGATGTTAGAAGCGATGACGAACTACGGCGCTGACAGTTTATCCGGTCGTTTGTGCTGTATCTTGCAAGGTACGACCGATACAACGTTCTACGTGCTGGCCGTTTATTTCGGTTCGGTAGGCATCAAGAACACCCGCCATGC
>CAMIZK010000034.1 GCA_946403315.1 uncultured Bacteroidales bacterium
GCGTGAAACGCTTTTTTGCACCGGAGTTCGTTTTTACCTTTGGCATTTTGTAATATAATTTAATTTGTTAATAATTCGTCCGATAGGCAGCATGACATGTACGAAGTACGATGTACGATGTACAATTTAAAGGTAAGCCTTCGGACGGCTTTTTCTTATCCCTTGCGGGAACGATTACTTCAAAATCACGGGATAATATACTATGTATATTATAGTGTGATGTGGGATACGACATTACCAGGTTATGACCAGGTTTTTATCCTTTACTACTCTTAGGCGAGATGTTCATAATCATCCTCTTGCCTTCGAGATTCGGTACATTGTCGGGTTTGCCGTACTCGGCAAGGTCGGCAGCAAAGCGTGCCAGAAGCAGTTCACCCTGCTCTTTGAACACGATAGAGCGTCCACGGAAGAAGACGTAGGATTTCACCTTATTGCCTTCTTTGAGGAACTCAATAGCGTGTTTGAGTTTGAAGTTATAGTCATGATCATCGGTTTGGGGACCAAAACGAATCTCTTTGACTTCTTGCTTCTTTGCATTTGCTTTCGCCTCTTTTTGCTTTTTCTTCTGCGCGTAGAGGAATTTCTGGTAGTCGATGACGCGGCACACGGGAGGTGTGGCAGTAGGAGCGATCTCGACGAGATCGAGGTTCTGGTCATCGGCTATCTTCATTGCCTGCTGGAATGAATAGATACCCTGCTCTACGTTGTCGCCAATCAGGCGCACTTGGGTTACACCGCGTATCTTATCATTGATACGATGCGGATCTTCTTTGATTACACGACCACCGCGTGGTCTGGGAGTAACAGTTGCTATAGTTTTAGCCGTTAGTAGAAAGAAGAAAGTAGAAAGACCGCTTCGCTCAAAGACGAAAGACCTTCAACCGTCCCTTTCCGGATTAATACTAAATGCTTCTCGTGCGGGCACAACACACCCCACCATCGAAAAAGCGTGCAAAATTACTAAAAATTTTTTATATACGCAAGAAAAATGCATTTTTTTTCACTTTTTTCCTAAATTATTTGCGCGCGTGAAATATTTTTTGTATCTTTGCACGCTATTTTGAGATTTTATGCGAAATATCTTAAATACTACATATATGAAAAAGAGCGTTATCGTTTTGACCGCAGCGGTCGCAATGGCATTTTTTGGTTGTAAAGAGAGTCCGTATATCAACGATCCCGGTGAGATGGTAGATCAGTTACCGGATTCGATTCCGTCTATCGCAGATCCGGATCCAACGCCGGATCCCGAGGGTGTAGATATTCCGGAAGGCACGATCAACGTGAACGAGGCGGTGAAGATCGCTAAGAAGTTAGCGGCAGGAGAGGTTTCGGCAGACCGTTATTTCATCAAAGGATGGGTAGTTGGTTTCAACCGCGGCAACACGTTCGATACCGATTTCCCGAAATACGGTAATGATTTCGTATATCTGAGTGCCCGTCAGGACGGTAAGGGAACGAAGCAGTTCTATGCTTATCGCATTTTAGGTAAGTTTGGTGCGAAGTTACCGGATTTGGAGTGCATACAAGTAGGTGATTTCATTGTGATCAGTTGCTATCCGATGAACTATAACGGTACATACGAGTCCAATGGTTTATGCCATACCTATGCATCGAACAACGCGCATTTCAATGAGATGTTCCCGTGGATATTCCCGGGATGTCCGGTGCCGGGTGAAGGTGAGATCAGTGTGACGGAAGCGGAGAAAGTGAGTGCTAAGTTAGCCAGCAAAGAGACCTCCACTGAGACCTACAAGATCCGTGGTGTAGTGACGAGTGTGGACACGGTGGATCCGTCGTACGGCAATGCAACCTTCAATATCTCGGACGGTTCTGGTGTAGCTACCTGTTATCGTCTGAAAGCCAAAGGTGGAGCAAAATTCACGAATGCGAACCAGGTGGCTATTGGTGACACCGTGCTGGTGGAAGCCAAGATTCAGAACTACAACGGCACCTGCGAACCGACGCAAGGTAATGTAGTGGAATCGACCAATCCGAATTTTTAATTTCCAAAACGCAAAAAATATTTAAATTCAATAACAAAAAATGGCAAGTTTACAAAAAATCAGAAATCATGGCCCACTTTTGATCGTTATTATCGGTTTGGCCATGTTAGCATTTATTCTCAGTGACTTCTTAAACAACAGCACGAGTATTTTCCATGAGAATCCGAACAAGTTGGGTTCGATTGCAGGAGAGGTTGTTCATTCCAATGATTTCAATGCAGCACAGCAGTTCTACGAGGCTTATCCGTATGCGTTGGTAGGTCTGTACGGAAGCGAGGCACAACGTGAGGCATTGGGTGCGTACATGAACACGATTACCGAGCTTCAACAGAAAGCGCAAGAAGGCAATCTCGACGAAGAGGCTGCTGTTGAGCTGGAGAAGCAATGGAAAGAGGCATGGGACGGCATCAAGGGTCTGGCCAATGAGATCAAAGAGAGCACGAACTTCAACCAGTTATTGTGGAACGAGTTTGTGACTTATTACACTTTCAAACCGCAGGCTGAGAAGATTGGTATGGACATCAGCTACGACGAGTATGAGCGTGCAATGCAGGTGTTCGGACTTCCGTACGGTGCGCCGGAGCACATTACCAAAGGTATCTATCTGCAGCAGAAATACATGGCCTTGCTGCGCAACACCTTGGCGGTTAACTCATTAGAAGCCGAGTTCGCTTTCAACAGCCGTCAGCAGGCTATCAGCGCAGAATATGTGATGCTGCCTTACGATGCGATCGCTGATTCGCTGGTAGAGGTAAGCGAGAAAGACATCAAGGCGCTGTACGACCAATACAAATCGCAGTTCAGAACGGAGCCGATGCGTCGGATTGAATACACCGTGATCAACTACGAGCCGAGTGAGGCTGACAAGATAAAAGAGGCTGAGTTCATGGCAAGTATCCAGGAGGACTTCCGTACTGCGAATGATATCGAAGCTCTCTTGAAGTCGTATTCGGATGCCGGCTATCAGGAGGTAAAGGCATTTGCGCTGGACGCTGTACCGGCAGAGTTTGCTGAGTTTGTAGCGAACAAAGAGGCCAAAGTAGGCGATTGTTCCGAAATTCTGCTGAACGAGCATGTATATTCCATGGCTCGTATCATGGCGCTGGATAAAAAGAATGTATCGTTAGCTATTGTACGCCGCGTTGTGGATCCGTCGGAGCCGACGAAGGTAGATCTGGAATACGAATACCGTCAACTGGTTCGTGAGCACGCAACGGTAGAGGAGTTCGAGCAGATGGCAAGAGAAAAAGGTCTGCCGCTTCAATACGCTACGGTTCAGGAGCTGACCCAGAAGATCGGTGGTCTGCAGGATTGCCGCAAGGTGGTTCTGAAAGCCTTTGAGACCGCAGAGGGTAATGCTTGCGACGATGCGATCAAGTGTGGTGACCACATCGTGATTGCAGCCGTTGTAGAAGCGAATGACGAGCATTACATGCCGTTGGATAAGGTGCGTGAAGGTTTGCGCATCATGGCGGCTAACGATGCCAAGGCTAAGTATATCGAGCAGGAGATGAACGTAAACGGTTTGGACGAAGCAGCTCAGGTTTGGGGCCAATCGGTTCAGAGCGTAGCACGCATGTCGCTGGCTGACAACTATCCGGATCCGGCAGTTGTAGGTGCTGCTTTTGCACAAGGAGAGAACGCAGTAAGCGGTTTGATCAAGGGTGACCGCGGTATGTATATCGTGAAGACCGGTGCCCGTCTTGATGGTGCTGAGGAATATACCGAGGAAGCGGCAAAGAACGAGAAAGCACGTCTGTCGCAGGCTATTGGAACCAAGTTCCAGCAGGCTATCCAGGAGTTGACGAACAATGTTCGTGTAAAAATCAACGATCTGGAGCGTTTCTAATCGCGCACGCGCATGATTATATAAGGAGAGTGCTCTCACGGGGACTCTCCTTTATAGTAAAGGCGGACTAATAGCGAAGGGCGAATGGTGAAAGGCAAAAGAAATATATCTCCGTGGTTTTGGGTGCCGACGCTGTATTTTACGGAAGGTATCCCCTATTTCCTGGTGAACAACATCTCGGTGATGATGTTTGCCAAGATGGGTGTACCGAATGACCAGTTGTCGTTCTTCACAACCTTGCTTTATTTCCCATGGTTCTTAAAGGGGTTATGGAGTCCTTTTATCGATATCTTCCGCACGAAACGATGGTGGATCATCTCGATGCAGGTGTTGATGACGGTGCTCTGTATCTTACTGACACTCACCCTTCCCCACCCGCCTGCGGAGATGATGGCCAACAGCCAGACCTCAGTAGGACTGTTCACGTGGACGTTGATTTTCTTTATCATCATCGCTTTTGCTTCTGCGACACATGACATCGCGGCAGACGGTTACTACATGTTAGCTCATAACGCGAAGAGTCAGGCGGCTTTTGTCGGTATCCGTTCGACCTTCTATCGCATTGCGGCCATCTTCTCGCAAGGTGTGCTGGTATATATCGCCGGTGTGATTGAGAAAGACACGAATGATATTCCGTGGTCCTGGCAGGTCACGTTAGGAGCGACGAGTGTTATCCTGCTGTTAGTCACTCTGTACCATTGTTTTTTCCTTCCCCGTGCAGCGGAAGATCAGTTACGGGAAACCAAGGATTTCAACGGTGCAATGCGTGAGTTAGGTGCTTCTTTTGCTACCTTTTTCACCAAGCCGGGTGTGGTCTTGGCGATTGTGTTTATGCTGCTGTACCGCTTAAGCGAAGGATTCTTGGTGAAGTTATGCCAACCGTTCCTGGTAGCGAGTCGAGACACGTCCATCGTGAACGGAAAGATCATCGGCGGCGGTCTGGAACTCAGTACCGACACGGTAGGTATCCTATACGGCACGATTGGTGTGATCGCCTTGCTGGTGGGTGGTATCTTAGGCGGTGTTTTCATTGCCCGGAAAGGCTTGAAACGCTCGATCTGGTTAATGGCCGCGGCGTTAACATTACCGAGTTTTGTGTATTGTTACCTGAGCATGGCGCAGCCGGAATCGACCTGGATCATCGGTTCTGCGGTAGGTTTTGAGCAGTTCGGTTACGGTTTTGGTTTCACCGCCTATATGATGTATATGATGCATTTCTCGGAAGGCAAATACAAGACGGCGCATTATGCGATCTGCACCGCTTTCATGGCCTTGTCGATGATGATTCCGGGCTTTGTGGCGGGAAGTATTGAGATGGCAGTGGGATACACGGCATTCTTCTGGATCGCCAATGCCTGCAGCGTCACCACTTTTATTGTTACATACTTTGTTTACAAACGTTTAAAAGAATAGAAAATGAATTATAAACGCATTATTCCGGACGGAATTACGAGTTGCAATTTGATCTGCGGTGCTTTGGCCACTTATATGGCTACGCAGGGTGAGTTTCATTGGGCTTTTGTGCTGATCTTAGCCGGTGCATTCTTTGATTTCTTTGACGGTCTGAGTTCCCGTCTGTTGAAGGCATCCAGTCCCATCGGCGTAGAATTGGACTCGTTGGCGGACGATATTACCTTCGGTTTGGCGCCGTCGATGATGCTGTTCTGCTTTGTCAAACCGGTAATCGGTTGGTGGGCAGGTGTAGCGTTGGTGATGGCGGCTATGTCGGCCTTACGCTTGGCGAAATTCAATGTGGATGAACGGCAACACGACTCCTTTATAGGTTTGGCTACACCGGCCAATGCCATCTTCTGGGGAGGTATCTGCAGTCTGCCGATGGAGATACTAAACAATGAATGGCTGGCATGGACCTTAGTGGGCATTTCGTTGATCAGCGATTACCTGCTGAATGCCGAGATTCCGTTCTTCAGTTTTAAAGCGTTCAAACGAGAGAAGACATTGATTATCAGTTTCTTGGTAGGTTGCCTGATTCTAATAGGATTCTGCGTGATAGAGGCACTCGCCTACCAAAAAGTTGCCTTTGCACTCTTCAGCGGCACGGCCTGCATCGTGTGGTACGTGGCATTGAACCTGCTGATGTGTTTTCGTAGGAAAAAATAAATTCGATATACCATGAAACGACACATTGTTCTTTTAGCAAGTATAATAACTGCGCTGCCTCTTTGGGCAACAGCTATCCCGGAGGGATACTATGACGCGATTGAAGGTACGCAGGACTCGGTTCTCAAATCAACTTTATACCAGATTATCAAAGGAGGCGAACGGTATCTCTGCGGAAACAATGAGTACCATACATCATCCAATCCGCCGGAGTGGCAAAAGGGCGATTTGAAAGGTTACGGCACCTGGTATGCCTTCCCCATGACGGACATGCATCCGGATGGTATTATCTGGGATATGTATTCCAATTGCGTGCGGTATTATCCAAAGGATAAAGGAGAATCCGGTTGTTCGCTGAATATCGAACATTGTTTGCCGAAAAGTTGGTGGGGAACAGGTGTCAAGACGGATACGATCTATCGGGATTTGTATAATCTGAATCCTTCCGACGCGCAAGCCAATTCCAATAAGAGCAACTATGCACCGGGGCATGTAAGCAAAGGCGATAAGTTCGACAACGGTTCCTTCCGGATGGATTCGAAGGCGAAATCGCAATACAACTATATCTGCTGGGAACCGGCGGAGGAGTATCGCGGTGATTTTGCAAGAACGTATTTCTACATGGTGACGGCATATGAAGAGCAGACCTGGAGTGACACCTACAGCGCCTATGTCAGCAACGATTCCTATCTTCGTTTTTCGCCAACAATAGTACAAGTACTATTGGACTGGCATCGTGCCGATCCGGTAAGCGACAAAGAACGATGCCGGGCAGACCGAATCTCGGATATTCAAGGAAACCGCAATCCGTATATCGATTATCCGGAATTGGTAGAATATATCTGGGGTGAACAAAAAGGTCAGACGGTGGATTTAGCATCGCTTACGTGTGCCTTCCAAAGCGGTGTCTGTCCGGAACCGATCGTGCCGGAACCGGGTCCGCAATCCTATGACACGCTTATCAACCTACCCGGTTTAACCAAGGCGATTGTGAACGCGTACACCCACGGTGAGATTACCGGTTATGCCAGCGATAAGATACAAAGTAACGGAACGCGATCCATCACCATGGGAGCCAGTACGACAGACGGGTATCTTAGTTTTAATCATCTGAACTTGACTGACTCTGCTATCTTGGATTTCCGTGCGTCTATATTCAATACCGCTGACTCGATGCAACTGGATATCTTTGCGAACGAGACGTTGATTCGTACCATCAAGGACAAAGTGGTTCAAAACACACGGAACGAACTCTATTATCGCACCACCATTCCGGCCGGGACGGACAGTATTAAGATCATCTCTGTAGGCGGAAAAACGACGATACGGGCCTGCATGCAGGAGTTGTATTTATTGCAAGTAAAAGGAGATCCCACCGCTGTCATCCGGCCCAAGGAACACTTGCCTATCAGTAAAGAACTTAGGGAAGGACAAGTGGTAATTATTCGAAATGCGTCAATTTTTAGCACTTTAGGACAGGAAATTCGATAGGTGTGTCAATTTTTACACATTTTCCGTGAAAATATGCACGCGCGCGTAAAAAAAAATTAGTAATTTTGCATCCGATTTAGAACGCACACATTTAACACAACAACTAATATGAGAAAACAACTCTTCATTTCGCTGCTATGCTGCTTGATGATCCCTGTAGCGGGCAAGGCGCAGAGCACAGTAGTGGATGGTCAATCGACAGAAGGTAAGGATTTCTGGGTGACGTTTATGCAAGCTGACCAGGATCCGAACAATGACTTAACTTTATCGCTTTCTATTTCGTCTCGGGAAGATTGCCAGGTGACGATCACCAATCCCTTCACCGGTTATTCGGAGAACGTGACCGTGACGGCTAATCAGATGCAGTTGGTGGAGCTGTACGAAGGAAACGTGCTTGTTTCCAACGCTCGTTCCGCTATGGCTACTTCCGGAAAGGTTTGTTACGCGGTGAACTCGGAGCAAGTGGACACCTGTGCTTTGCATGTGACCTCCACGGCGAACATCTCTCTTTTCGCCACGAATTACAAAAAGGCTACATTTGATGCTACCAACGTGCTGCCAACGGCATCTCTGTTAGACGAATATTATATTCAGACCTATACTCCCTCCGATCACGGTGGAACGGGAGCTACACAAGGTAGTCATTTTGCCATTATTGCGGCAGAGGATAATACGGTAGTGGATTACTGTCCGACGGTGGATACCAAAGCCATTGATGAGGCCAAGAGCGCTTATGCTTTCTCGCAAGGTATCGGCATGAGTGACGAGCAGTTGGCCTTGGCGAATTTCCAAGTAGGCGACACGCTCCATTCACCGGTTCTGATGGCGGGTCAGGTCTATTATGTATGGACCGGGAAGAAAGACAACACACCGGGTGACTTGTCCGGTACGTACGTCAAGGCACGCGACAAGAAGAAGATCGCAGTCTTCCAAGGCTGTCCGCATACCAATATCCCGTATCAAGTGAAGCAGCGTGATCATATCTTCTCGCAGGCCATGCCTACCCAATACTGGGGCAACACCTTTGTTCTGACCGCTTCGGCCAGCCGTCCGGTGGATAAGATCCGTATCCTGGCGCTGAACGATGAGACGGAGGTGCGTATTAACGGCGACTCCGTGTACACATTCAATTTTGCGACCAACCCCAAACGCTATTGGGAGTTTGAGATCGGTACGCAAGGTACATATGCCCAGAACGGCAGTTGTCTGGTGACCACTTCCTGTCCGTGTGCGGTACACCTGTTCATGGTGTCGCAGCAGTACCACGGCGACAAGAACTCCAGCGGTGATCCGGCGATGCTGTGGATCAACCCGATAGAGCAGCAGATCGACCAGGTGACGTTTGCAACCTATGCCAGCAAGAACGGAACGACGGCGCACTTCGTGAATGTAGTGACCGACCAACCGGATTTGATGACATTGGACGGAGCGTCTATCGCTTCCAATTTCAGCGCTGTAAGCGGTTCCAACACCTATCATTACGCACAGATCTCGTTGGGCAGTACCGCTACCTCGCATACCTTGAAGAGTAACGGTTCCAACTTCATCGCTCACGTGTACGGCTTTACATCCAATGAGTCGTACGGTTATTCCGCCGGAGGTGCCACCAAACCGCTGACGCAGTATATCACGATCAACGGTCAGATCTTTACGCCGGACAGCGAGAATACGCTATGCGGAGAGGACACTATCAAATTCGCATGCCATCCGGATTATGAGTATAATAAGATTGAGTGGTATTTCGGTGACGGTCAGAGTGATTTGACCAATCAGGACTCCGTTCCGCATTACTATCCGAACTCGGGCACGTACAACGCGTACGTGCTCATCTACCGCGAAAGCAGTAACCTCTGTGCAGGTCAGAATGCCATTGACAGTATTCCTATCAAGGTGACGATCGGACGGTACCAGTTCTCTATTGACGATATCGACATCCCGTGTCCGGAAGACGGAAAAGAATATATCGGTAAGGTGTATTATACCAACGAAGGCAAGGTCAATCTGCATGGCGACAATGTGACCATTGAGTTTGACGAAGCGGCCAAGGCAGCCGGTTTCAAGGATTCCGAACTGGTGATCACCGATTCGTATTTCCAGATCAAGATTCCGACAGGCGACAGCGGTGCCATACCGGAGACGCTGTATGGTATTCACCTCGTGATCAACTCCGATTGTGGCGGTGCAGACACCACGATGAACTTCATGATCAATTTTGACAATAACGTCATTGACCAGCGGTATGATAACGTGCTCGGTTTGCTGACGGCGCCGTTCGCCGGTAAGACACTCAGTGACTTCCAATGGTACCGTACTTCCGACAGCACGGCGCTGGAAGGTCAGGTTTCGTCGAACCTCAACTTCTACGACATCCCTTACGGTGGTGACAAGAACGAAGCGTATTACGTGTGCTTCACGATCAATAAAGGTCAGGCGGATGAGGTGCGTACCTGCGCATGCGCCAAGGCGTTTGTAACGGACGGCACGAAGCATCAGTTTGAATCGGACCAAACGGGTCTGACGATCACGGCCAACTACTCCGTGCTGGCAGGCGGAAAAGTGTTCGTCAATGCCGACTACAAAGGCGAAACGGATATCGAGTGCTATGCGCAATGGATCGATGCCGCCGGTCATGTGTATAACGACCTGAAATTCAATATCCCCGACGGTGGATGCACCATCGCCGCACCGGCCGTCAAAGGTCTGTACCTGCTGCGTGTGGTGACGGGTAAAGGCAGTCGCAGTTTCAAATTCATCATTCAATAACAACACATTCAGGAGGACAAAACAATGAAAAATACAGTTCGATACATATTGATTATCAGTGTTGTTTTAGGTTTAAATGCGACACCGGTGTTAGCCGCTGCTATGCCGGAACCGGTTCCTGCTACGCAGACCGACAAGCAGAAAGCAGCTGAGAAAGCGAAAGCCGCAAAGCAGAAAGAAAAAGAGAAAGCGGCTAAACAGAAAGAGAAAGAAAAAGCCGCTAAGGCCAAGGAGAAGGAGAAAGCAGCCAAGGCAAAGGCGAAAGAGCAAGCCGCAAAGGCAAGAGAACAGGAAGCCAAAGCCAAAGAGCAAGCTGCTAAACAGAAGGAAAAAGAGAAAGCCGCACAAGAGCGTCAGGAAGCTATCGAGAAAAAAGAAGCCGCTCGGTTAGCAGAAGAGCAAAAGGCGGTGGAAGCCTATAAGAGACAACAAGAGGAGTTAGAGCACCCCAAGACACCGGTGATTTCCTATTTCAACTTGGGTATCCGTGCCGGTTACTCGGCGATGATGGATAAGATCAACGGCAGTTATATGGGGGCCGGAACAATCAACCAGAGTAACGCCTTGCAGCAACTCAAAGGTGGCGGCGGTGCCGGACTGAACGTGACCTACAACCTGGAATACAAGCATTTCCTGTTTGAGACCGGTCTGGACTTCCGTTTCCTCAATTCCACTTCTGCTTATGGCTTTACAGCCATCCGTAACGACCTCACCTACCCGGGAACGACTTACAGTTATCTGTTTGACAACGTACGGGAGATGCGGAACATGATCGAGTTCGGTGTACCGGTGATGTTCGGTGCGCAGTTCAACCGGTTCTACTTCCTCTTGGGCGCCAAGGTGCACTACGGTCTGCCGATGGGTTACAGCCAGAAGGGTAAATACGATATCGTAGTGAATGACCCTGCGTTGATAGAGCCTTACGGTTTGGGAATCTACGAGATGAACGGTCAGACGCGTCAAGAGATCGTGTTCAAACAACCGGATATCAGTGCCGCTGCCGAGATCGGTATCGACCTGGACGAGTGGTTACAGAAAGATCCGGATCCGAAGAAGAAAGTAAAAGTGAAACCGGGTGAGCGTCAGCCGTTTGGCCGTCAGCACGTACACTACCGCATCGGTTTGTTTGCCGAGTACGGTGTACTGAATACGAATGCCACACCGGCAGCCAATCCGGTGGAGTTTGCTACCGATGCCATTGAGGTTAAGAACGGCAATACCCTGCTGGCTATGAACGGCGACACGAAGTTAAACAACCTCTTTGTCGGTGCTAAGTTCACCATCCAGTTTGAAGTACCGGGTAAGCAGGAGAAACAACTGGCTCCCCCACCCTCCACGGTCATCTTTTCAGTAGTGGATTCGGAGACCCGTCAACCGCTGGAGAAAGCATTGATTGCATCCTACAACAACAACACCGGTAAGGCCGTTATGCGTGAGAAACAGATCGGTGTGAAGGGAACCAGTCAGAAACATCCGCTCGGTTCGTATAACGTAGAAGCGAAGGCTGACGGATACTATCCGATGAGCCAAAAATACCTGATTGATGAAGTGGGCAGCAAGATGGAAATCACTCTGGCATTGACCCATCGTCCTATTCTCCGTGTACACGTAACGAATGTCGAAACCGGTAATCCGGTACCGGCAACGGTGCAGATCTTAGAAGCCGGTGCTACCACTCCGGCCTACAGCCTGAACACTGATTCCACTTCCGGTTCGGCACAGCAGATGCTTACCGAAGGTCCGTTGTACAAACTGCATATCGAGCAGATGGGTTACGAGACGGTCGATCAGTCGATTCTCTATATCGGCGACTCGATCAACATCGCTTTGACGCCGATCAAGAAGGGTGAAGTATTCATCGTGAAGAACCTGCATTTTGCGACCAACAAGACGCGTATCTTGTCCAGTTCCGAGGAAGCACTGAATGACCTGTTCATGTACCTGGATCGCAATCCGGAAGTACGTATCAAGATCATCGGTCACACCGATAACGTAGGTAAGGACGCAGCCAACCAGAAGTTGTCAGACGGTCGTGCTAATGCCGTTCGCGATGACCTGATTGAACGCGGTATCTCCGCCGATCGCATCGAAGCGGAAGGTCGCGGTGAGACCCAACCGATTGACACCAACGACACCGAAGAAGGTCGTCAGAATAACCGTCGTGTAGAGATCGAGATCCTATAAGCGGTATGTCCTGTTTAGAACAGGATCATCACGGGACCATCTCCCGAGAAAGTGAAAATAAGAACAATTGAACGATATGAAAAAAATCAGTAAAGTTATTTTACTTGCAGCACTTTGCAGTCTGGCTATTCCCTCTTGGGCACAGTCCACGCAAGGCAAAGAGTTCTGGGTAAGTTCGTCCTTGGTTTGTTCGCCGGACAAAGCCACCCCTACCCCTTACATCGCTATCTCGGCTGAGAAAGCATGTACGGTGCAGATCCAAGGTGGTGTGAACAATGCCATCAACATCACCCAGCAGGTAGCAGCCGGTTCCTGGAACGAGTTCGGAAACGGAACGACTTCTCAGACCAATCCGACACAAGGCACGATCAAGGTGCCGATGGATGCCAGTGCATGGTATCCTACCGCTATGAGTAATGCCAATAACGTCTATACCTTAGCCGGACAGAAGAACATGTACGGTCTGCATATCACCGCTACCGAGGATATCTCCGTCTATGTCATCCTGAGCTCCCTCCACTCCATGGACGCCAGTAACATCCTGCCCTTGACGGCACTGGGAAGTGAGTACTACACCCAGGATTACTGGTCCAAGGTAAAGAGCGATTTCAACGATGCTGTCGGTCTGACTACCATCCTCGGAACGGAGGACAACACCGAGGTGGAAATCATTCCTAACGGCGACACGTATGACGGTCATCAGAGCGGTCAACTGTACACGATCACCCTCAACAAGGGTCAGACCTATTATATGGTTACCAAGAAAGGCGACCGCCTGGCAGGTACGCATATCCGCGCAAAACAAGGTCGTAAGATAGCTGTCTATTGCGGTGTACCTATCACCAATATTCCTACCGGTATCGCCGCTCGTGACTGTTTGTTTGAGCAACCGATGCCTATCGAATACTGGGGAACACAATTCGTTGTCACCCGTTCGCTGGAGAAAAACGGAAACCTCATCGGTATCACCGCTACCACCAACGGTACGGAGATCAAGGTGGATGGTTACACCCAAGCCTATATCAGCGAAGGCGAGACCTATTATATCATGCTGCAGAGCGCGGGAGATCCCAACGGAAACAAAGCCGGTGAGAGTCCCATTGACCTCGTCGTAACCGCCGATGTGGCGTTTATCGAGACCAGTTGTCCCTGTGCCGTCTATAGTTACGACACCGGTAACTCCTATAAGGGAAAAACAGTGGATGAGATTGTAGGCGGAAAAGGTGACCCGTCGTCTGTATGGGTTTCACCGGTTCAGCAGAAGATCAACCGCATCACCTTCGGTACCTGCTATACCTCCAAGACAGAGGACCACTTCCTCAATGTGGTCACCGAGACCGCAACCTGCCATAACACCAAACTCACGGCCTTGTACGGTGCTACGCAACTGGATAAGACCTCTCTGCTCGTTTGGCAGCCGGTTCCCGGCAATCCGACGTACTCGTACGCCCGTGCCAAAATCGGTGATTCCAGCACCAAGCAATTCAGTGTCTTCCGCCTGGAGAATCCCCATGGTGTCATCGCTACTGTCTATGGTAACGGAGAAGATGAGTCGTACGCCTACTCTGCCGGCTCGGCAGCGGTAGAGCAAGGTGTGCTCGTGGATGGCGAGACCTTCACCGACGGCTATCGAAGCAACACCAAGTTCTGTATCGATACGGAACTGAGTTTCGATGCCAAGGTAGGTACCGACGAGATCAGTCGCGTCGATTGGGACTTCGGTGACGGTACGACGGAGTACTACGGTTTGCCGCAGACCTCGCACCCATACACCACGCCGGGTTGGTACGACGTGACGGCAAGTCTTTGGGGCCATCAGGTTTGTACCACCGAGGATAATGTGCAACTCGGAACGGTACATTTCACCTTCCGTGTCGTTCGTCCGGATACCATCATCCAGACTCCGCAGCATCACTGCTTTGACTTGGACGGCCGACTCGACGGTATCGGTGATCCTTATACCGAACAACAGATAGCCGACTCCATTGCATTGGGCGGCACCCGGTATGAACAAGCGGATTGCTCCAGCGATGTATATGTCATCCCGGTTAGTTACGGCAGGGAGACGATAGAGGAACTCGATACCATCACCGGTTATGACCAGGCAAAGGGTTACAACGATTCCATCTATTATGCTTCCACCGATGTCATCGATACCATCGAGGCTCCGGAGAACAGCAAGAAATGTACGATCTATCGCAAGTACTACGTGCGTGTCATCACCTGTCTGGATCTGAAGTTCCATAACGATTCCGCCGCACAGCATATCTGTCCGACCAACAGCCTGACGATCAATTATGAGAAGATCAAGGGTGACATCAAGTCCGTGCGCTTTGTCGTACCGGGTTATGTGGACGACACCATCGTCATGAGTAACGCCAACACCCGTACCGGTTCCGTCATGCTGCCGACAGAAGCCATCACCAAACCGGGTATCTACAAAGGTCAGATCATCGTCGAAGATCTCTTCTGCGAAACCAAGACCCACACCATCGACATCGCCGTGTACTATCCGGAAGATATCGTCAAGTATAAGTTCAACAACGTGCTGGCAGTGTATAACAGCGGCTACGGAGGCAATGACGGTTACAGCTTCAAGGCTTACCAGTGGTACCGCAATTACCAGCCAATCGAAGGCGCTACAAGTAGTGTGCTTTACTTGGGTGACGGTGTTACGTTTGAGATCGGCGATCAGGTCTATGTAGAGCTCACGAACCTCAGCGGTCTGACGCTGCCGTCTTGTCCGTTGACTATCTACAGCGTACCTGATTACGAAGTGCATACCGATAACGCACCGGCACGTAAGACGCTGCAGAACAATCGCTTCGTCATCATCAAAGGCGATGACACCTACGATATCTACGGACAGAAAGTACGCTAGTCTGAATGCTGAAATAATCGTTCGAGTGAAACAAGATAAGAATGCTGAATGCTTAAAAGAAACAGCATATTTCTCACGCTAAGCCTGATACTCATCGTAGTATTGGGCTTAGCCCTTTTATGCGTACCGAAAGGTGATCTGCATCTCTTCCTTTGCGACCGTCATACGCACGCACGCGATATATTCTATAGGTACTATACCCAAGTGGCGGAATGGTTTCCGTATATCGTCTGCATCGCCTTACTGCTTTTCCGCCGTGTCGGAGACGGTGTATTTGCCACGGCCTGTATGCTCGGTTCGGCACTGACCACCCAACTCTGCAAACATCTCGTCAATGCACCGCGACCCACCACCTGGTTCGCCACCCACATGCCCGATATCACGCTGCCTACCGTGGACGGCGTCCATATGAACGAGTGGTTCTCCTTTCCTTCCGGCCATACCACCTCCTTCTTCGCCTTAGCGTTTGTGCTGTGTATCTTGGTTACTAGTGAAAAATCACCAATCACAAATCACAAATCACAAATAGCGTTGCAAATAATACTGGTATTTTTTGCAACGCTTGGTGCCTACAGCCGCATCTATCTCAGCCAACATTTCGCCCTCGATGTCTTTGCCGGAATCGTCGTCGGAATCGGGATAACGATGCTCTTTTATGTTCTATTTCGCCATTTTGATGATAAAAAATGGTATAATTATCACTTTTTTTGAAAAAAAATGCAAAAATATTTGCACAATTCAAAAAAAAGCAGTACCTTTGCACCCGCTTTTGA
>CAMIZK010000035.1 GCA_946403315.1 uncultured Bacteroidales bacterium
CGTGAGAGGCCGTTGTCCTAGGCCACTAGACGATAGCACCCGGAAGTGTCCCCGTTAATCGGGGAAACTGGCTTCCGCCGGAAGGGGCTATAAATGCTCCATCGAACGAAAGCGGGTGCAAAGGTACTGCTTTTTTTTGATATACGCAAATTTTTCAACAAAAAAAATGCACTTGACATGCATTTTTTTTGTTTTTAGGCATCATTTTATCCTTTTAGAACCAGCCGAAACGTCTTATAAGGCGCAAGACACAGGTAGGGATAAAGAGAATGATGGTGGTTAATATTGTCCAAAAGACAAACGGAACGGTCGCTTTAGGCAGTCCCCAGAACATGGCTCTCAATCCTCTGCGCGCCAAGGTCTGCGGACTAACAATGATCCCCAAACACTTACCTAAGTTAGTGAGCCAAGGCTTGATGTTGTACAATCCTGTATCTACCGCACCGGGACTGACATCCGTCACATGAACGCCGTATTTGCGTAACTCGATATGCAAGGCTCTTGTGAAATGACAAAGGAACGCTTTTGTACCGCCATACGTTCCCAACCGTTGCGCAGCCATTTTACTGGTGACCGAACAAACATTCAGGATATAGCCTTTGCGCCGTTCCCGCATCTCTTTTCCATAGAGGTAACAGAGCATGGCTGGTGTGTACATATGCAGATTCATGATGAGCGAGGTAAATCCCTCGCTATCATCGCAGATATCCTTGTCATGATAGACACCGGCATTGTTGACCAGCACCTCAATCTCCATCTCGTGCGCGCACGTATAATTATATAGTTCGCGTGCGGAAGTCTGCTGACCCAAATCCTGCACTAAGCCAATAACAGTAAGGTTCGGATACGCTTGACCTATCTCCTTGGCGCGATCATGGATTGCCTCTTCATTACTGACGATAAGCAGGTTATAACCACGCTTCGCCAACTGTTTGGCAAACTCCACACCCATGCCGGATGAGGCACCCGTAACCAATGCAAAATGTGTGTTCATTCCTATTTAATCCATTATATAATCCAAACAGGTCCGCAGTTCGGTATTTGGACGAACGATGCCGTTTGCCACAGCGACATGCGCCGGATGAACGGCATAGCCTTTGAGTGCATCAAAAGACTCTAATGTCGAATCGAGCATGATGTCCGCATTACTGGTTTCTAATCGACCCGTTGCCTGTACATGGATATCAATCAACCCCGGAACCTGCCCTTTCAGTCCTTCCAATCCGGCTTTGATCGCCAAGGCTTTCTCTTGTTTCTCCGCTTCGCTCAATTCCGAACGAAGACGCCATAAGATAATGTGTTTTACCATATTAATTCTTAATTCGTAATTTTTAATTTTTAATTCCCGTATAAACGGTGGTGATACCAAAAGTTAGCGGTTTAAACTGTGCATCCTGAAAACCGGCATCGGTCAAATGTTGCACGAATGCTTCTCCCCAGCAGAAATGCTTGACACTCTTGTTGAGATAGCTGTAAGCGGTTTTATCGTGACTGACGATCCTCCCGACAAACGGCAGGATGTGACTGAAATAAAGGTCATAAACGAAGCGGATAAAGCGGTTCTTCGGATAACTGAATTCAAGAATCGTCACCTGCCCTCCTGGTTTGAGCACCCGATACATCTCCTTCAGTCCGGCATCGAGGTCACTGAAGTTGCGGCATCCATAGGCACAAGTCACGCCGTCAAAGGACGCATCGTCAAAAGGCATCTGCTGCGCATTGCCATAGATGAAATCAACATTAGCCTCTAACCTCTCGTCTTTCGACCTTAACCGTTCCACCTTTACCTTCCCAATCGCCATCATCTGTTCAGAAAGATCCAGTCCGGTCACTTGCTCCGCCTTACCGCGTTTGAGCATCTCGATGGTAAGATCCGCCGTTCCGATCGCTACATCCAGTACATGACTCGCTTTCGGCATGCATTGCACCGTCTTCCGACGCCAACGCTTGTCGATATTCAGTGACAAACCGTGATTCAAACCGTCGTATGTTCCGGCGATGCGATCAAATAATTGCCCGATATGTTGCTTCTCATTATTCATTTGTGAGCGCAAAGGTACACAAATTATTTGAATTATGCAAATATTTGTCTGTTTTTTTTGCATATATCAAAAAAATGTTGTATCTTTGCATTCGATTTGGGAATTTAACCGGAGAATGAAAAACAAAGAAGAGAACTTCGCTCCGCTGTGGGAACTCAATCCGCTTTGGAGCACGTTAACAGAAGAAGAACAAACAGTAGTGAACGCGCATGTGGAAGTAGTTCGCTACGCCAAGAACGAAATCATCCATTATGACGGCGATGAATCCCGTTACATGTGGATGCTTTTACGAGGCAAAGTTCGCATCTATAAAGAAGGCATCGGTCAGCGCCCGCAGATCATTCGCATGTTGAAACCCTACGATATTTTCGGTTATCGTGCCTGCTTAGTACACGAAGCGTATAACTCCAGTGCCAGTGCGTTTGAAGCCTGCATCGTCTATCGACTGGAACGAGATCTTTTCTGCCAATTGGTAGAGCACAACAATGCCTTGTGTTATCAGGTAATGCTGATGATGGCGAAGGATCTGGCGTTCTCAGAGATCCAAACGGTTAACCTCACCCAGAAACATATTCGCGGTCGCTTGGCGGAGAGTTTGTTGCTGTTGAAAAAGAACTACGGCTTTGAGCAGGACGGTAAGACTTTAGCCATGTTGCTGCCTCGTGAAGATCTGGCCAACATGAGTAACATGACTACCAGTAATGCCATCCGGACACTCAGTCAATTTGCCCAAGAAGGCATCCTCGAACTGGAAGGAAAGCACAT
Source organism: uncultured Bacteroidales bacterium (assembly GCA_946403315.1). GTDB lineage: Bacteria > Bacteroidota > Bacteroidia > Bacteroidales > Paludibacteraceae > Colicola. Next base: position 2,808 of record CAMIZK010000035.1, read on the forward strand.
CAAGATCATGGATGAGAAAACATTGGAAAAAATATCGCGCCTCGGATGAGACGCGATTCTTTTTTTTAATCCATCATGTTACCCATGTTGGATGACATCTGCACCATCAGGTCATAGTCTTCCGGACTAAGATCGTAGAAATAATAGTTTCTTGGATCCACCGGTCTGCCGTTATAATGCACTTCGTAATGGAGGTGACTACCGGTGGATTTACCGGTATTTCCCACCAAGGCAATCACGTCACCCCTTTTCACTTTCTGCCCCACTTTCACCATCCGTTTGGAGCAGTGTGCATAGCGTGTTACGTAGTTGAATCCGTGATCAATCTCCACCGTCTCTCCGTACCCTTGTTTCCATCCGGAGTATGTAACCTTCCCGTTGCCTGTAGCAAAAATATCGGTTCCTGTAGGTGCAGAGAAGTCCATTCCTTCATGGAAACGGCGAACATGATACACCGGATCGACACGCCAGCCATAACCGGAAGCCATGCGTTTGAGGTCCTTATTCAGCACCGGTTGAATGGCTGGAATATTCTCCATACGCGCTTCCTGATTCTTGGCTAATTCGAACAACTCCTCGTACGACCGTGCCTGTACGTACAATTCCTTCTCCAGAATATCCACTTTCCGCTGCATATCCGCCGCCAGTTGGGTATTGGTCATACGCGCCAACGAATCGTAATATGCGATCTGCTGTGCCGTACCCATACGCGCGGTAATAGGAATGGGTTCAGCACCCAAGATAGCCCGATAGAGATTATCGTCGCGTTGGGACAGATCGGTCAACACCAGCTGCATCTGATCCACTTGTTTCTGCAGCACCTCCATCTCCGCCGTCAGGTTTTTGTTATACTGCATGAGCGATGCTTCCCGTGGTGACGGATAGAAATACAGCAGGATATAAAAGAACAAAGCGCCCAAACAGATACCTCCGAAAAGATACCATCCCGAACGGCGCAACCAGTATCTTGCGCCATGTTCGATGCGCTCCAATTGCAGCGTATCCGGGTTAATACGGTAATGTTTTTTACGAATGCTCAGTTTCATTTCTTTCGACTTTTTACGTTCGACTTTTGACTTTCCGGTTTATACCAGAAGAAGTATTGGTTTTGTTGTTTTTTCTCTTCAGGCGTACGCGCCACGTATATCGGTTCACGCGTGTATGGGTTGATACCGGTGTAGAACATAGTAGTGGACAAGGTCATCGGTGTGGGTGTAAAATCCTGCACCTGTTCCGGCCGGTAATGCATTTTCTTGGTCTCCTCTGCCAGATGCTGCATATCTTTCTTGGTGCAACCCGGATGGGAGGAGATGAAATACGGGATGAGTTGTTGATTCAGTCCCGCCTCTTTATTGATGCGCAGGAACAATTCCCGAAACTCCAGGTAGTTCTTCCAATTGGGTTTACGCATGATATGCAGCACGTTATCCGAACTGTGTTCCGGTGCCACTTTCAGTCGTCCCGACACATGCCGGGTGATCAACTGGCGTGCATATTCCTCGTTCATCAGGTCGTACCGGATTCCGGAACCGACAAAGGCATGCTTGACGTACGGCAGCTTATCCACCGTGCGGTAGATATCCAGCACCCGGGAGAAATCCTGATTCAGGTTCTTGCAGATATTGGGTTGCAGACAACTCGGTCGTGCACATTTCTCACAAAGCGACTTGTCTTTTCCCTCCATTCCGTACATGTTCGCTGACGGTCCACCGAGGTCGGAGATGATGCCGTGCCAGTCCGGTAACTGACTGAGCCGCTCTATCTGCCGAAGAATAGAAGCTTTGGAACGGCTAACGATCTGTTTGCCTTGATGAGCAGAAATCGTACAGAACGAACAACCGCCAAAACAACCGCGGTGCATACAGACGGACCATTTGATCATCTCGTACGCCGGAATACGCTTGTCTTTGTATTTCGGATGCGGTGTGTACTGATACGGCAGGTCATAGACGGCATCCAGTTGTTCCGGCGTAATCGGTAAGTACGACGGGTTCACTACCACCCATTGCTTCCCTACCCGCTGCACCAAGGTCGTCTGATGAATCTTATTCGACTCTATCTCGATGAGGCGGAAGTTCTCCGCATGCTTGCGCTTGTCCTGCAAGGCTTCTTCGTGAGAATAGAGACGGATCGCATCGTCCGGTATCTCACGCTTATCACTCGTCAAAAACGCCGTCTGCGGCACATTCACCATTCGCCTTTCGCCATTTGCCATTCGATCAGCAATCTCCACCATCGCCTGTTCGCCCATTCCATAGACCAGCAGGTCAGCACCGGAATCCACCAAGATCGACGGCAGCAGTTTATCCTGCCAGTAGTCATAATGGGTCAGCCGCCGCATGGACGCCTCGATACCACCAATCACAATCGGCACATCCGGATACAACTGTTTAAGAATCTTGCAATAGGTAATAGTGCAGTAGTCCGGTCGCATGCCGGCTTTTCCCTCCGGCGTATAGGCATCATCGGAACGACGCCGCTTGGCCGCCGTGTAATGGTTCACCATCGAATCCATGCTTCCGGCGGATACAGCAAAATAGAGACGAGGCCTGCCGAATTTCTTAAAATCCCGAAAATCCCCGTGCCAGTCCGGTTGAGGCACAACGGCTACCCGATAACCGGCTGCTTCCAGCGTACGACCGATAACCGCTGCCGCAAAAGACGGATGATCCACATACGCGTCACCGGAGAAGAAGACAATGTCCACTTCATCCCAGCCGCGTAAGTCCGTCTCTTTACGAGTGGTAGGCAAATATTTCAGCAGGTCCGCCATCAATCAATTTGCAAATCCAGTTTCTCTTTCAGTTGTGCGATCACCGGGTTCTGTTCCGCCATCACCGCATATTTCTCTTCCGCCGTAAAGGCCATCTGTTCCTGCGAATACTCGGCTTGTACCAGTTGCACATGCAGGTTGTTGTTATGCAGCGCTTCCCGCAGTTGTCGTGCCAGTTCCGGCATCGCTTTCCGCATCTGATCCATCTGCCACGGATTCGGCATCTGAATCTCAGCCGTCTGTTCATCAATCAGCCGCGGTTTATAAGTCTCAATCAACTCTTTCAGACGCAGTTCCCCTTTATGGGCGGCAGCCAGACCAACCCACGCGTCTCTGAGTTGGTCAGCCGTAAAAGGGCGATTGGACTCCTCTTGAGGAGGAGCGGTTACGGGTGAGGGGTTACCGGTTACGGGCTCCTCTTTCTTCTTGCCTAAGCCCAAACTGATACTCGGGATCTTAGGTGCTGCCGGTGCGCTAGGCTGAGTAGGAGTACTGGGAGCACTCGGCTGAACAGGAGCCGGTGCCGGTTTTGGAGCAGGTGTCGGTGCAGGCGCTGTTTGTACAGGCGCTGCCTGAGCCGGTATATGTTGCGGCGCACCGAGTTGGCACAGTTTGACAAGTGCCAGTTCCACCGTCAAGCGTTTGTTCCGTGCCGTACGGTAGTTGATATCGCAGGTATTGAGGATATCCAGTGCCTGGAACAGCCATACCGGACTGCATAACTGCGCCTGTGCGGCATAGCGTTTCTTGATCGCCTCACTGGCCTCCAATAAAACCACGGTCTTTTGATCTTTGCTCACCAGCACATCGCGCAGGTGTTGGGCAAAACCCGTCACGAAATGCGATGCATCGAAACCATGGTTCAGCACATCGTTGAACAGCATCAGTGCCGATGCCACATCGTGCCGCAAGGCATGTTCTACCAAAGAGAAATAATAGTCGGCATTGAGTACATTGAGCACCTCTATCGTGCGTTCGTAGGTGATGTTATTGCCGCAGAAGGCCACCAGCTGGTCAAAGATCGACAAGGCATCACGCATGCCGCCGTCGGCTTTCTGTGCCACCACATTCAGTGCCTCCTCATCGGCCGTAATGCCTTCGTTGGCCGCCACTTTCTGCAGATAAGCGATGGTGTCGGGTACGGTGATGCGGTTGAAGTCATACACCTGACAACGACTCAAAATCGTCGGTAGCACCTTATGTTTCTCCGTAGTCGCTAAGATGAAGATGGCGTAGGTAGGCGGTTCCTCCAGCGTCTTCAACAAGGCATTGAACGCACCGGCGGAAAGCATATGTACCTCATCGATGATATAGACGGAGTACTTACCTGCCTGTGGAGGAATACGCACCTGATCAATCAGGCTGCGGATATCTTCCACCGAGTTGTTCGATGCCGCATCCAGTTCGTGTATATTCCATTCCGAACCGGGTTCGTTATTGTTAATCGTTTTTGCGAAGATACGGGCGCAGGTGGTCTTACCTACTCCTCGCGGCCCGCAAAACAGATACGCATGCGCCAGGTGGTTCTGACGAATCGCATTCTGCAAAGTCTGCGTAAGCGCCTGCTGACCTACCACCGTCTCAAAAGTCTGCGGACGGTACTTACGCGCTGATACTACATAATTCTCCATATGCTATACTGTATATATATTTCTCTTTCTCAACACTTTCCACTTTCCAATCTCCAATATCCAATATCTTTTGAACTTGTTCAAAAGACCGAATCCCTACCCCTTGCGCCTTCACCACGGCTTCTTTCTGCGTCCACAAGCGTGTGAACATGCGATCCGGTAACCCGTAACCCGTAATCTGTAACCGCTCCTCTTCATTCATCACTCGCTCTACCAAATCCTCCTTAGCCGGCCGTATGGCTTCTATGTCAATTCCTATCGGTTGGTCATCAATCGCCACAGCGATTCCTTCTTTGCAATGACTGATACTGAAATATGGCCCTTTCTCCAAAAAAGGTTTTCCGTGCTCATTGTATTTCCATTCGCCATTCGTCCATTCGCCATTCGCCATTAGTTCCTGCAGCATCAACCAACTCTTAAGGCAACAGAACTGACCGAAGGTATGCTTGTATCGCATCGCCTGTTGCCGGCGTTGTTCACTCACCATCGGAAGCATCCGTTGCACTTCCGCCTCCGTGCATTGTTCCATATGATCAAAAACGAGCACTTTCACCTTTCATTTTTCATTTTTCATCTTTCCTCGCATGCACTTTCCAATAAACGACCGGCAGGATAGTAACCGTCAGCGGTAAAGTAAAGATCGTTCCAAAACAGATGACTACACCCATCGGCATCCACAGACTGGTAGCCGCAATGATCATCGGCAGCACTCCTAAGGCGGTTGTCGCTGACGTGAGGAACACCGGTCGCATCCGTCGTAAACCCGCCTGATATGCCGCATCCCGATACGAAAGGTGTTTGTACTTCCGTGCGTCCTCGGCATATTCATACATCATAATCGCATTGCGCACGATGATACCGATCAGCGACACAATACCTAACACCGCCGTAATGGATATATCCAGACCGAACACATATAATCCCAACATAGCGCCGAACAGGCACAGCAGTGCACTGGACAGCGTCAGTAACGCCAGGCCTAACTTACCGAAATGGTACAGCATCAGCAGTAGCATCACCGCCAATGCCGCCACGATAGACCATAAGATCTGCGGAAGGATCAGACCGTTAATCTCCGTTAGTCCGCCGTAAGCGATCGACACACCTTCCGGTAGTTCCGGCAGATGGGTCTTTATCCAGTTTCTTACCTTCCGTTCGGCATCCACCTGGCTGTGCGTTCCCCGCATATCTGCCCCTAACGTCAGTGTCCGCACCGCATTGCGCCGTTCCAAAGACGAATGATGCCAAGCCGGTTGGATGTCCGCCACTTGCCGTAACGGCACCCAGACACCCGGAATAGCCGTCGGCACCTGCATGGTACTTAACGCGGCGATACCTTCTTCCCCTGTTGGCGTGGAATAGATCACCACCGGTATTCCGTAACTGCCCTCATAGATCGTGGTGACGGTCACACCCTGCGTGGCTTGTTGCAGATAGAGCGAAAGCATCGTCTGCGTGATGCCTAACCGTGTCGCCTCGTCCGCTTTCAACACAATCTGCGTGCCGGCTGCCGTATTATGATAATCGCAATGCACCCATTGCAGTTCCGGTTGTTGCGTCATAAAGCCTAAGATAGAATCGGCAACAGGCACTAAGTCTTCCCAATATTCCCCCTGCACACGCACCTCCAGCGGATTCTTCACCGCCTGGTAGTCCAGTTGTTTAAACCGCGCATAGGCATTGGGGAAATAATTCTCATATTTTGCATTATACTCCGCCAGCACCTGACCCGTCGCCACGGAAGAACGAGTGTTGACGATTAACTGTGCATAGTTGGTAGCCGGTGTCTGCGGTGTATAGGTAGCATGGAAACGCGGTGATGACTGACCGATAAACGCCGTCACGCACTCCACTCGGGCATCCCGACGTAAGATAGTCGCTAACGAATCGGCCACTTCCGCACTCTCCTCCAAGGAAGCACCGTCCCGCAAATGGATCTCAACCGCAAAAAACTCCCGTTCGGCTTTGGGTAGTAACTGCAAGTTCAGACGTGTCAGCAGGAACAGACCCGTGCCTAACGAACCGGCTAACAGCACCCATACAATCACCGGATGACGGAAACAAGCGGTTAACACCGTCTTATACCCGCCTTGCAGACGAACAAAGAACTTATTCTGCATCCGTTCAAACAAAGTCCATTCGTTCTCTTTGCGGTCCCGGATATACCGAAACGCCAGGAACGGCGTGATCCAGGAAGCATAGAAGATACTGGCTACTAAGGCAAAGAGCACCGCCCATGGGAAGAGTTGCACGAACTCCCCTAACGGACCCGTGATGATACGCGTCATGGGGAAGAACATACCGCAGATCGCCATAGTCGCCAAGGACATCGGAACAAACAATGTACTCGTACTCACATTGGCACTGTACCAACGGGAGTGATGGCGTTCCAAGAGATTTGAATAACCGTCGATCACAATCACCGAGTCATCCACGATCATACCCAGCACGAAAATCAGTGCCGCCAACGTCACCGTATTCAACTCAATACCAGTCACATACATCAAACCGATACAGATGGCCGTGCAGACCGGAAGACCGGTAGCTGCTACCAGCGCCGTGCGTAACGGGAAGAGAATCAGCATCACAAGGATCACCACTAAGATAGAAATCAAGATATCTCGCAAGAAAGAAAGCACCGAGTCTTTCACCACTTTCGGCTGATCCGTGATGCGATGAAAACGGATGTCGGGCGGTAAAGAAACAGCGGCTTGTGCCAATTGGCCATCCACCGCACGGCCAAAGGCCACGATATTATGCCCCGGCACCATCTCAATATTCAGGATCAGACAAGTCTTACCGTCAAACGTGACGTACTGTTTGGGTTGCTGATAGCGCCGGATGACGGATGCGATATCGCGCAGACGAATGGTAGCTCCACTCACCGGATCCGACCAAACAATCTGCTGCTGCATCTCATATTCCGACTGATAAGGAATAACCACCTGCAGACTGCCGTTCTCATCCTCTCCACCGATCGTACGCAGACCTTGTAAGGCTAGTTGCGCCTGCACAACAGACAGGTTGATTCCATACTGCGACAGGCGTTCCGGATCAATGGTAATAGCAATCTCTTCCGTCTGCTGACCCAAGATCGTCAGCTTACCCATCTCCGGAATCGTACGCAGATGAGAACATACCTGCCGTGCGTATTGTTCCAGTTCACGGGGACTGCGCTGGTCACTCTCCATAGCGATCAGTAGAGAAGACGTCTTTCCGAAATCATCGATGACCAATGTCTGCAGCACACCGGCCGGCAGACGGGTCTTCTGTAACAGCGGCAAACCGGCTCGTATCTTATTCCATGCCTCGGCATCATCCAGATTGCTCATCCGCAGCATCACATACACATAAACAATACCGTCCTGCGTCTGACTGTACGTCAAGGATTTATCGATATATTCGAACGAGTTCACATATTCCTCCAAGGGGATAGTCACTTGCTGCTCCACTTCCTCAGCGGTAGCACCCGGATAGACGGCTACGACCAGTCCCTGCCGGATGGTGAACTGCGGAAACTCATCCTTGTTCATCTGCGGCAGCGAGTAGATACCGAAACCCATCAGTACCAGAAAGAGGGTCAGCACGATCCCGTGCCGCCTCATCGCCCCTTCTATGTGTTTACTCGTTTTCAATGACTTTGCATCCGTTGTAAAGTTTCTGGTAACCGTTAGTAATCAGGTGGTCACCGGCCTGTAATCCTTCCGTCACGCATACCCCGTCGGCCATATATCCGTTCACGGTGATCAGACGTCTCACGGCTTGACCGTTCTCTGCCACCCACACGGTATGTCCTTCCGGCATCAGCGACACACACGCCGCAGGAATAACAATCGACCCTTCGTCCATTCGCCCTTCGCCGTTAATCTTCACTACTGCAATCATTCCGGCCATCAGCACTTCTTCTCCGCCTTCCACAGCCGCCACGACCTCATACGTATGGGTCAGTGCGTTACCTTGCAGGTTGCGTTCCATGACGGTGACCGGAAAAACCGAATCAACGGCAGCACATTCCATCACACCGTTCTCACCCACACGGCTTACCTCGTTCTCCGGCACGGTGAAACGCACTTGAAAACCCGTCAGGTCCATGATCGTGCACAGCGTCACGTCCGGAATGACAGATTGCCCCGGCACGATGTTCAAACCATTGATGAGACCGTTACACGGAGCAACCAGCGTACATTCCTCCACTTGCCGTTTCGCTGCCGCATGCAGTGCTTTCGCCTGGGCTAACTCACTCTCTATCTCCACCAACTTCTGGTCGGACACCACCCCTTTCTCGTGCACTTTCACGATCCGGTCATAGCCGTCCTGCGCATGGCGTAAAGTAGCCTCAGCGGTGTGCAAGGCATTGCGTGCCTGGGTGTCATCGATAGTCAACAGCACTTGTCCTTTATGCACCATCGCACCGTTCTTCACCGGTACGGACACCACCCTACCCGTTGTCTGCACGCTCAGCGGTATCTGCTGTCTGCACTCCACCGTTCCGGCATAACGCAGGTACGACGGGTCCGTTGTAGCACTTACCACCGTCGTCTGCACCCGCAGCGCACGGTCCGTCTCACTCGTTCCGTTACTCTTGGAACAAGCCACTAAACAGATAGCCGCAAGGCCTATAAACCATATTTTCTTTTCCATATTATCGTCAAATAGATTACTCGTGCAATCAAATGCGCAAAATAAGCGATATATAATGCCTGCGGTCCGACGAATTGGAACGTAGCAGAATACAGCACCACAAATCCCACCGCGGCCCAGATCATCGCATTGCGTATCGGAACTCCGGCAGTAGCACCTACATAGACACCGTCCCACATGAACGCCAAGGCACTGACAATCGGCATAGCGATTAACCAGCCTATGTACTTATCCGTAGCCGCCAGCACGGCAATGTCATCCGTCATCATACCCACCATCGCTTTACCCCACACGGCATAAAGCACGGTGAACACCACACCCACTCCGATACTCCAGTTAAACAGCGTCCGTACTACGGCTTTGATGTCTGATGGCTGATGGCTGATGGCTGACTTTCCGAAAGCCTTCCCCACCAACGCTTCACCGGCATAGGCAAAGCCGTCCACGAAGAAGGAGAAGAACATAAACAGTTTCATCAGCACACTGCTCACCGCCAGTTCCGTGTCTCCGTACGTGCCGGCAAGGGAAGTAAAGCCCACATAAACGACCATGAAACACAGGGAACGGATAAAGAGGTTGCCATTCAGCGCCATCATCCGTTTCAATTCCGGTCCACGCATAGCGGCGATGATCTCCCGCAAACCGATATGCACAATGCGGTATTTGAACACCACAATCAAGATGGCTAACAGCAAACCGGTGAACTGCGCAATCAGTGTTCCCCAGGCCACACCGACCACACCTAACGGCGTATAGACGGCTAATCCGTAACTGGCTCCGATATTGACCACGTTCACCAGTATATCCACCGCCATGGGACTTACCGTATCCTGCATGCCGATGAACCAGCCTTTGAACGCAAACAGCATCAGCGTCGCCGGGGCCGCCCAGATACGGACAAAGAAATAATCACGAGCCACTTGGGCCACTTCCTCTGAACACGGCACAATAGCCAGCACCGCCGTGACGAACAGCCATTGGATGGCCCATATAAACATGGCCGCCATCAAGGCGATCATCGTACTTTGCGTCAATATCTTCCGGCACTCCTCAGGAACCTTGGTACATCGTACATCGTCCCTTTGTCCTTTTCCATAGGCTTGCGCCGTCAGACCGCTCGTGCCTACTCGCAGAAAACCGAAGTTCCAATACAGTAAGTCAAAGAGCATCGTTCCAATAGCGATACCGCCAATAGCGGCTGCATTACTCAGATGCCCCACTATCGCCGTATCCACGATACCTACCAACGGAATCGTGATATTCGCCAGAATACTCGGAACGGCTAAACGTAATATTTCCCGATTGGTCGTCAAACGAAGAGAATAATCATCAGTTGTCCGGTTAATACACGCAGGAACATCGTCAGCGGATAAACGGTCGAATACGCCACGGCCGCACGGTCGTTATTGGACGACTGCGAGGTAGCATATGCCAAAGCAGGCGGATCGGTCGTCGAACCGGCAATCAGACCCATCAGCGTGAAATAATCCAACTTCATCCATTTGCGTGCCACAAAACCCATCAGCAGCAACGGGATCATCGTGATCAGCACACCGTACCCGATCCATACGTAACCGCCATCCACCAGCACATCGACAAACGTCTCTCCGGCACCGAAACCGACAGCCGCCAGGAACAGCGATATACCGATCTCACGGATCATCAAGTTCGCAGAAGACGTGGTATAGGTCACTAAATGGAACTTAGGACCAAAGGCACCGATCAAGATCGCTATGATCAGTGAACCGCCGGCGATACCTAACTTAAAGCCTTGTGACAGACCCGGGATTGCTACCGGCAGCGAACCTAAAGTCACACCCAAGATGATGCCCAAGAACAACGTCGCCAAATTCGGTGCATCCAGTTTCTTGGTTGAGTTACCGAACTTCGACGCCATCTTCTCTACTACTTCCTGATCGCCGACCACAGTCAACCGGTCACCCATCTGCAGCCGCAGCTCCGGCGTCGCTAACAGTTCAATACCGGCACGGCGGATACGGGTGATCGTCACCTGATACGCTTCCCTGATCTTAAGGTCCATGATGCGTTTGCCGTTCAGCTTGGAATTGGTCACGATGATATGACGGTTGATCAGATGCACGTTCTTCTCTTTCTCTTCCCATTTAACCTCCGTGCGTTCACCCAAAAGCAAGGCCGTGCGCTGGTTCTTGTTGTCGCCTACAAAGCGTACGCTGTCGCCTACATGCAGAATGGTATCCGCATCCGGCATCATTTCCTCTCCTTTGGAGTTGATACGTCGGCTTACCACCAAGTCCACATGGGTCAGATCTTTAAGGTCACGAACACGCAAACCGTCCACTTGCGGATTTGTAAGCCGGATATCAAAATGCTCGATCTGCTTCTCTTCACCGCGTTCGGCTTTCACCTGCTCTTCCTCCTTGTCTAACTTAATCCGGAAGAACCAGCGGATAAGCAGGATCGACACGATGATACCTACCACGCCCAAAGGGTAAGCCATGGCGTAACCGCTCGCTAAGATACTGGGGTCTGCTCCCGTTCCGGAGAACGCTTCCTGCGCTGCACCGAGACCCGGTGTGTTGGTGACAGCACCAAAGAGCACACCCGTCATCACAGCCACACTCTCACCGCTGATGAGGTGGATCACAAAGGCCGTGATGCAGCCTAAGAGCACAATGCTCAAGGCCAGCATGTTCAGACTTAAGCCGCCCTTCCTAAATGACGAAAAGAAACTTGGTCCTACTTGCAGACCGATCGAATACACAAAGAGGATCAGACCGAAGTCCTTCGCAAACGCTAACACATCTTTATCCAGCCGCATGCCGAAATGGCTGCAGGCAATGGCGCAGAACAAGATCCACGTGATGCCAAGTGTGATACCTTTAAACTTCAGCTTGTGTCCTAAAAAAATTCCTACCGCAATGGCCAAGGATAGCACCACAATCGAGTGTGCTATCCCTGTCCCAACGAATAAATTAGAAAACCAATCCACAATTTACAATCTACAATTTAAAATTTACAATTGTGCGCCAAGCACATTATACTCTTTATTGTCGCGAATAATAATCAATTGACCGTCGCGCACGGTTTTCATCACTTTGCTATTACTGACCTCGGTGTTGTCGATCGCCTCTTTGGGTTCTTCGCCTGCTTTGTAACCGAAACCGCCGCGGGCATTCGCTTTACGGACGGAATGTTCTACACCCAACAGCGGAGCGAACTCGCTACCTTTCACTATCTCGCAATGATCCTCATACTCAATTAAGTATATACCGTCAGCTTCCAGTGTTTCGGTCTCAACCACAGCCTGCGTTGCATCAGCCGCAGCGGTTGCTGCCCACTCGCCGAGGGTGTATTCCATCGTGTAAGCCGCAGCCTGATCCGCACTCAGCACGGTCTCGATATTCTGCGTAGCATTGCCGCTCTTCTCGTCCACGAAAGTAACCACATTCGAAGCCGGAGTCAGTACCGTTCCGTCTGCCAGATGGGTGTTATACTCGCCGAACACAGGCCATGCGTTCGGGTTCATCAGTTTCTTCGTCCAGCGTTGGATATCGCCGCTCTCAAAACCGAATTCACCGGCGCTGTAGTCCACGAGCGTATTGAGGAATGCGCATTTCGGCGTATTGTTCCATGCACGCCCCATCGAAACAACCGGGCACTCACTCTTCACCGTACAGCCTTCGAATACATAACCCTTGTCGGTCGCCGGACCGTTGTTAGCCGTCAACGCATCGCTACCGCCTCCGTCTTTCTTACGTTTCTCGCAGTACAACAGGTTGTTCTTGAAATACACACTACCGTCACCGCAGATGAAGTCCACCGTTCCGTGAATCTCGCAATCCTCGAAATACTTAACGGCTCCTTGCAGGTTGCTGTAATACGTATCTTGGTAACTCAACAGACGCACGTTCTTGCAAACGGTCTGCGTACCTTGATCCCACAGCGCTACGGCACGACCATTATCGTTTTTGTAGTAGTCCAACGCATTCTGCAGCGTCAAATCCTGCAGATATGTACCCGTTACATTCTTGTTGATCTTCAGCGTTGCCGTCTTGTCAATACTCTCCTTGGCTGCATCCGGCGCATTCTTGATGATCACGCCTTCCATCGACTGACCGATGATCGAGATATTATTCTTGCTAATTGTCGTCAGCACGGTCTCACCCAGATCATATATTCCGTTCGGCA
>CAMIZK010000036.1 GCA_946403315.1 uncultured Bacteroidales bacterium
ATTAGAATCGTGCTCCTATGCTGACATTAATCATTCGTGAAGAAAGGAGGAAGATGGTGTTTTTGTTTTTCAGCGCATACATACCTCCTAAATCGACGGCTGCGAACCAGCGGTCGTAGTTAGCGCTGACGCCGAAGACGGTGAGGTTAATGGCGGCACCTACGTCATTATGAAAACCGTAGGCGTTGGTTTCCGTACCGCCGTTGATGTCCATTCCGATACCGAGACCGGAGTAGAGGTTAACGTAAGGATGATGGAAATACGTGAACCGTATCGTAGGCATAATGATGCAGTTGAAGAAATAATGCTTCGGATCCCGACTCTGCTCGATGCCTCTTCCGTCACGGACCACATTATCCCATCCCACTTCGCTGAGGTCCACCATCGCACCGAGGGAGAACCAGTAACAGAAACGGCGCTGGTACTCGAGCCACAGATGCTGGTGATAGCGATGGTTCTCGTGGTAGGTTTGCCGGTAACCGGTAGGCATCGTGAGCGTATAACTTGACGGATTCCGCCACATCAGCGTTTCAAACAACTGGTCACCCCAACCGATACGGATCTCGTTCCGGTTCGCCTTTTTACCGTTCACGTCCAGGTTGGTGACACGGTCCCATTTCGACTCCGCAAATGCACTTGTCGCCAGGCAACAGAGCGCAATAAGTATGTATTTTTTTATTTTCTTAGCCATAGAGGCACGATTTCTTCGAAAACACGGCACAAAATTACAATTTTTTTTGCATATATGCAAATTTTTTACTAATTTTGCAGCGTAAATCCGAAAAATTATGAAAAAAGAAGAACTTCGTAAGTTGATTGCAATTTGGTTTGAAGAGGATATTCGCGATGGTGACCATACCTCGCTCAGTTGTATTCCGCCCACTCAGATGGGTTGCCAGCAGTTGATCATCAAGGACACGGGTGTGTTAGCCGGTGTGGAAGTGGCGAAAGAGATTATCAATTATTTTGATCCCGAATGCCGCATTGAGCAGTTTTTGCATGACGGCGATCATGTGAAGCCGGGTGATATTGCGTTTAAAGTGTATGGCAAAGAGTTGAGTCTGCTGCAGATCGAGCGCACGATGCTCAATATCATGCAACGGATGTCGGGTGTAGCGACGACTGCGCATAAGTATCAGCGACTGATTGAGGATACGGGTTGTCACGTGCTGGATACGCGTAAGACGACTCCGGGTTTGCGGTATCTGGAGAAAGAAGCCGTGGCCTTAGGCGGCGGTATGAATCACCGTATCGGTTTGTTCGACATGATCCTACTGAAAGATAACCATGTGGACTTCGCCGGAGGTATCACGAATGCACTTACGCGTGCGCGTGATTATTGTAAGGAGAAGGGTAAGGACCTGAAGATTGAGATCGAGGTGCGTAATTTCGATGAGATCAACGAGGCGCTGGCGACGAATATCCCGGATCGAATTATGCTGGATAACTTCACACCGGCGAAGACGAAAGAAGCCGTGGATATGATCCGTGCATGGGAGAAGAAAGCCGGACGTCACATGGAGATCGAGTCCAGCGGCGGTATCACCATCGACACGATCCGTGACTATGCGATCCAAGGTGTGGACTTCGTTTCCGTAGGTGCCTTGACGCACAGCTACAAGAGTTTGGATATGAGCTTTAAGGCGGTTAAGTAACTATTTAAGCCACGCTTTTGGCGTCAGTTTCGTACCGTCCGGCAGTTGGGGTTTAGACAAGATCGTCACCCATGCCGGGTGGTTTTTTGATTTGTCTTGGGACTTGTATTCATAACTCCGTGGACAGGGATCGTCGGGATTAAAATCCTCTCGCTTGCGAATCAGTCCGGTACTCCACACTTCGGGGTTGAGGATGTTTTTTCCTTTCTCCCAACGGGTGTATGCCCAGACCGTTTCTCCCCATGACCGCCAAGGCCGAGCTAACCAGACGCGTTCAGGACGGGGGGACCGGATATAACATTTATAGAAGAGCAAACCGCGTGAACCGGGTTCGGCACGACCGGCAGCGATGTAACATTTCTCACCTTTCTCATCGGTGATATTGGCGATGATGGTAGTATGGTCAGCGACCATGGTCATGCCGCCGAAGATAAAATCAACACCTCCGGCGATTGTGCCGCGTTCCCACCAGATAGACGCACCTTGTTCTCCGTACAGCACGTCTTGCCGACCGACGGCAGAGCAATTAATGAGATGCGCATGCTTGGCATTCTCCGTGAAGGAGATGGCAGCCGCACGTTCCCGATACTGTTTCCATTGCACTTCAGTGGATCCTACTTGTTTCGGTCGTTCCGGCATAGGCCGCGCCGTATATTCGGGGAGGATATAGAGACTGTCTGCCGCTTCTTTCTCTGAGACGTAGAGGTTAAAACTGTTCTCAAAAATGATGTTCTGCGCATAGAAATACGGAGCGTCCACCAGAACCGAAGCGTTCCATAGACGGCTTCGGCTGCCGCCGTAGTTGATCGTATCCATGGAGCGGTACTGATACCCGTGACCATAGTACCAGGTGATAATCGCCTGGCGTTTGTATTGCGCACATTGGAGTGACAAGTGCGGTACGTCGATGGTCAGTTCTTCCTGATACACACCGGGTTCGAGGAGGATGGTTGTAGCTTCTCCCCGTTGTTCGTACACCGTGCGTGCACTATCGATAGCGGGTGTGATGGATTCACCTTGGTGCACGTTCAAGACCATCGATAAGACTAATCCTAACATTCGTCTATCAACATTTGGCAGTTCTTACAATCGAAAGTGAGACGGAGGATTTTTCCCGTCTTCAGACGCAAGTAACGCGGTTCCTTATCGGGTGCGTAAGGATGGGTCTTGCGACAATGCCCGAGTTCAAACAGCAGGCAGTATTTGCAAGTCATTAGATGATCGTATTGCGTCTCCATTCGTTTAAAATACTAATAGGTATAAAATAGGGTTGGGTGTTCAGTGTGATAGTGCGTGCTACGTAGGGTGTGTCACCCAGTTTGGACAGTTGCGTACGAGTGGTGTCAAGTGCTTTTTCGGCATTCTTGGCGGGTTCGTGCGCATAGTCAAAGGTGCGCTCTTTGTCGCCGATACGAAGCGTAAAACCGTTTTCCGTTTCACTGAACACGATATCAACAGGAATCCGCCGTTCGGAATGCAGGTTTTTGGTGAATTCGACGTCGAGATTTCGGTATAACGGGATACCGGTGTACCGGGATACCGAAAGAGGTTTATTGATCTTAATAAGGTTTTCTTCGACACCGTTCACGGAGAAGCCTTCGGCACCAATCGTCAGACCATCGCCGTTATGGAGTGTGATACCTTTCTCTAAACGCACACGAAGGGTGTTGCCTTTGGCTTCGAGCACTTGTCCGATATATTCACCCGTCGATTTGGGTGTGGACCAATTGGCCATGGGTCGGGTACGACCGTGCAGAAAATAATCCGTTGCTCCTCTGTGGAAGGTTTTCTCCGGATTCGGCGTAAAACTATTGACGATTTGACGATTGATTGACGATTGAGGTAATTGATCGATTTTTTCCCGATAATACGCTGTCACGTTGGTGACATAATCCGCATCTTTGAGTCGACCTTCGATCTTGAAAGTGGTGACACCTGCATCGATGAGTTCTTGCAGGTGCGCCGAACGGTCCAGGTCTTGGAGCGAGAGCAGATAGCGTTGATGGATAGGTTGTCCTTTTTCGTCAAGCACTTCGTTCATGTCCTTGTCCAGCAGGTCATACGCCATGCGGCAGAACTGCGCACAGGCACCTCGGTTGGCCGAACGGTTCGCCAGCACTTCAGAGATATAACAGCGTCCGGAATAGGACACGCAGAGGGCACCGTGCACAAAGGCTTCGAGTTCGATATCGGGTACCGCCTGATGGATGGCGCGAATCTCATCGATACTCAGTTCACGTGCCAGCACGGCGCGTTTGAATCCCAAGTCACGCAAGCGCGCCACGTGTTCCGGTGTGCGGTTATCGCATTGCGTGGAAGCATGGAGACGAATGGGCGGTAAGTCGAAGTCCAACAGATGCAGATCCTGAATGATGAGTGCATCTACACCGATCCGATACAGGTCATGCGCCATCTGCACCGCCTGCGGATATTCATTGTCATGAAGCAGGGTGTTGAGGGTGACGAGTACCTGCACACCAAAGGTGTGGGCATATTGCACCACTTCCGCCAGGTCCTCCAGTGAGTTTCCTGCTGCTTGACGAGCGCCGAAAGCAGGTGCACCGATATAGATCGCGTCAGCACCGGCTTGAATAGCCGCGAAAGCAACGGTTTTATCTCTTGCTGGGCTTAGTAATGAAAGCATAACGTTTTAACGTTTTAACGTTTTAACGGCACGAAGTGCCTCTGAAAGGCGGTACATTACAATGCCTGCCGTCACCGACACGTTCATTGAATGTTTCGTTCCATATTGCGGTATCTCGATACATTGTGTGCAGTTATCTACTACTTCTTGTTGTACACCAAAAACCTCATGGCCGAGGATGACGGCTATTGGCTTTTGGCTATTGGCTGTTTGCTCTGCTATCTCTTCGAGCGTGACGGAGTCATGTGCCTGTTCGACGGCATAGACGGTGTATCCTTGGGATTGCAGGTCTTTGACAGCGTCCAGGGTGTCCTTATAATACTGCCATTCGACGGATTCTTCCGCACCGAGGGCGGTCTTATGGATCTCCTGATTCGGCGGACAGCAGCATATGCCGCAGAGAATGACGCGTTCAATACGCATAGCGTCAGCGGTGCGAAAAACCGCACCTACGTTATGCTGACTGCGGACGTTATCGAGTACCACGACCAGCGGCAGTTTATCTGCCTGGCGGTACTCAGTCACATTCATGCGACCCATCTCAGCGGTAGTCAGTTTCTGGCTCATAGTTCAAATGGTAACTTAACGTGCAGAAGGTGGGTCTCTTCGTCTATCTCAGCAATAAAATCCTCGTGCAAGGGCAGCATACGACCGTCTTCAAGTTCGGCGAATATATTCATGGTGCTGTCATCTACGCGCACGATCTTACCGATGGTGGTATCCCCTTCTACTACGGTCCATCCTTCAAAATCAACCCATGCCATCTCGTCTTCATCGATCTCCATCTCCTGCTTGAGCACAAAGATCTCTTCCCCCATCAGCGAGGCGATGTCGGAGGAACGGAACGGCACGAATAGTCCGTCGCGTTGCACGAAAACGAACGGAGGCAGGTCGCGGTTATGGGTGCGTTTGAGGTAACCGATAGAAATCAAATCGTCTTTGCTAATCATTGTTGTGTGATCGTTATTCGTCCATCTGCATTCACTAATCCGAGTCGTCGGAGTGTCTCGTGACTGATACTTTTCTGCGGCACGGCGGCACCGGACATCAAGTCATATTCTTCGCCGCAATGAGGACAGACGGCGTTCATGCCATCGATGGAGCAGGTCTGACAACTGCCTCTGCCGGCACAATAGGGACAGGCTAAGTCAAACGCCACGTAACCCATGGTGCTGACATATGCCACAACCCCGCCGTAACCCCATGTGTCCATCGCACTGACGGCATTCACCCATTTGCCATCCAGGAAATAGCCGTCTTTGTTTACAACCACATGCGAACCCAGAGACGTAGGCTGAAAATGCACAAACGCACCGATACGGGTGTCTATCACCACTCGAACAGGATATGCCGGCACGCTGCTGCGGAAAGTGGTGTCTTCACATGCGCAGAGGAGAAGTGCGGCTAAGCATAATCCTATCGCCATTCGCCATCCGCCTTTCGCCTTTATTCTGTGACAGCGCATATATGTACCGTATAAATGAGGGTAGAATAGGGCGGAATATAACTGGAGGTACCTTCGGTACCGTATCCTTCCGCTTCGTTGTACTCATTGGAGTCGTACTTGGATTGGTCGTAACCCAGATACGCCGGGATGAACAGCTCGATATCGCCGTTGGCATGGATCTTATGACATCCTTCGGAGAAACCCGAGATGGTGTTGCTCAGGCTCAACGCCACGTTGTTAGCGGCATCGATCTGGTTACCGTTAATCAGTTTTACCGTATAATCGCAAATGATCGTGCTGGTCTGATTAGGTCGTGCGTCCAGTGGAGTAGGGTCAGCGATGATACGGTACTGCAAACCCGTCGAGGTCACTTGCACCCCTTCTGCACTCTTGTTGTTCTCCAACCAAATCTCATTCTGCACTTTCCATTCCGTCCAGTCGTTTTCCTTGCAGGAAGGACAAAGGAATAAGGACAAAGGAATAAGGACTAAAATGAAACGACGAATCATAGTAGTCTTTTGTCTTTTAGCGCAGCGGTCTTTACTCTTTATTCTTATCTTGCTATCCATAATTCGGGATTTAACAGGTTTTTATCTTTGAATATCTGAAAATAGAGTTCCGTTTTCTGGTCTTGTTCCGGATCGGTGAAGATGGTGCCGATATTCTGTTTGGCTTCCACCTTATCGCCGGCTTTGACGTTGATCTTACGGAGGTTCGAATAGACAGTGCGGTAGTTACCGTGCTGGATGATGACGGCGTACGTACCGTTCACCATAAAGCACGTCGTCACTTCGCCTTTATAGACAGCACGTGCCTGGGCGTTGGCCACGGTCTGAATGTAGATGCCTTTGTTATCCAGAATAACCTGCGCATAGACGGGGTGCTGCTGTTTACCGAAATGACCGCTGATCATACCTTGTGCTACCGGCCACGGTAACCGCCCTTTGTTCGCTTCAAAACCGCCGGCGATCAGTTTCTGTTCCTTGGTCATGGTTGTCTTGGACGCTTTCTCTGCTTCCTTACGCACGATCTCGTCGATCTTACGGTTCAACTCATTCACCTTCTTCTGCTTCTGTTGAATCTGCTTGGTGAGATCCTTCTCCTTGGACTTCAACTGCGTGAGCATCTTCTTTTGTTTCCGCTCGTCGCGTTGCAGGTTCTCCTGTTCTTTCTTCTTGCTGCTCAGCGCCGCTTTCTTATCATTGCGGTTGGTCTGCAGCAACTCATTCTGCGTGTTGATCTCCGCCTGGGTGTTCTGAATGCGTTTCACCTGTTCCTGCCGAAACCGGGCGATCTGCTGCAGGTAACGGGCACGGCGCACTAACTGCGTAAAACTCTCACTGCTCATCACGAACAATAAGGAGGACTGTTGTTTGTGGAGATAATGCGTCTGCCGCACCATCTCGGCAAAGCCGGCTTTGTAACCGTCGAGTATCACTTGTAATGAGTCTTTGGCCTTGTTCAGTTTCTTCATCTGCCGGTCCAAGGCCGTGATCTCGTTATCCAAAGTGGTGATCAGTTTGCGTTGGTTCTTGATATTCTGACCGAGCAGGTTCAGTTTATTCAGCGTCGCGTTCTCATCTTTCTTGGTCTGCTTGAGCATCTTATTGGTCTGCTCAATCTCCTCCTGCAGTTTCTTCTGTTTTTTCTGCAGGTCCTTCACCGAATCAGCAGCATAAGCAGAACAAAAGAATAAGGATAAAGGAATAAGGACTAATAGGATTAGTCTGTATGTAAACCGTCTTTGTTCTTTCAGCGAAGCGGTCTTTGTTCTATTAGCGAAGCGGTCTATCACAGCCATTTGCTGATGTCTATTTGTTTGTACTTATTTGTCTTGAGGCGGTTCATCTTCACCGGTCCGTCGATTTTCCGTGCCGGGTACTTGATATCGAACTGCACGGTATCTTTGCCGATACTGTATTCCAGATGCAGTTTGTCTTTTCCGCCCGGCATCTCCGCCGAACAGATCTGCTCCAACTGCTTCCACGTCAACTTCGGTTTAAGCCGTTTGTTCAGTTCCTTAAACGTGGTCTTAGCATAGCGGTTATGCACCTTGTCGAACGCCAGTAACTCGTCCGGTGTCGCTTCCAGGCGTACCATCTCGATGCCCAATGCCGGCATCACGGAGATGATGATTAACGAGTCATGAACCGCCTGCATCGTCACCGAAGCGGTGATCTTATCGCTCTTCGTGGCCACCGTGGCTTTTGCTCCCTGAATGACGCAGGTGTGCCAATGGTTTTTCTTCGTGACCTTCGTCACTTTTGCCCATTCGCCATTCGCCTTTTCGCCATTCGCCGTTACATCTTTCTTCACGGCACAACCGACCAGCATCATGGCCGCCAAAAATACTATTAACCTATAACCTTTCACTTCTCACCTTTCACCTTTTTAATGTGTGCATTGATCTCCTCCAAGTTATCTTCCCCGGCATACATCTGCGCACGAGTCAGATAAAACAGCGCCAGATCCTTCTCGCCTTTCATATACATGATCCAACCGTAAGTGTCCAGGAACGTTGCGTTATACGGATCTTCTTTGATCGTGATGGCACTCATGGACTCGGCCTTGTTCAGATCCCCTTTGTGGGTCGCTAAGGTCCAGGCGTAGTCGTTCAGTATCGACAGGTTGTGCGGATTGATTTCCAGGATCTGTTCGTAGATCGGGTACAGCTCTTTCGCCTTTGCCTTCGTCATACCCATGATCCCCACTTTGTACTCTAACAGGTTCACATCTGTCGGGTCCTGTTCCAGGTACCGGTTCACTTCCGCCAAGGCTTTCTTGGGTTTCTTCTGAATGATCCAAATCCGCACACGCAGAATCGCACTCTGGGAGGTGTAACCGTTGATCTTATCCAACTCATCCTGAATCGCCAAGGCTTCAGACCATTTGTCTAACTTCAGGTACATATCCTGCAGCTGATCCAGCAGCTCCTCGTCGCAGTTCGGTTGCTGCACCTCGTGCGCTTTCTCTAACACGATCAGCGCCTGTGCCCAAGAGGAAGGGGTGTTGATGTCTAACAGCGCCTTGACGTAATGGAACCACTGGTCATGCGGATCGGCTTCAAACGCATCGTTCAGCAGCAACAGACCCTTCAGATCATTGCCTATCCCCTGCTCGATGATACCTAAGCAGGTCATGGTGTGACCGTCCTCCGGATTGATGGCATGGCAGAACTTAAGCAGCACATACGCATCGTCGTACCGTTCCTCCACAATCGCCTGCTTTGCCGCGTACCAATAGTAGGTAAACTGTTGCTGTTGCTCCACGGTCATCGCCTGCATCTTGACGCAAAGAAGCAAGACCGCTACCAATAAAATATGTCGTAATGACGAAATCACGTAATAACGTTATAACGAAATAACGATTTAACAATTTAACAATTTAACGATTTAACGACTTAACGACTTAACGTCGAAAATTCATTTTCGACCACTATGTCCGAATCCTCCTGCACCGCGTTCGGTGTCGCTCAATTCGTTTACTTCGATCACTTCCGGACTCTCGTGTTTTGCAATCACCATCTGGCAGATACGCTCACCCGGTTCTATCGTCTGCGGTTCACCGCTCAGGTTGATCAATATCACTCCCACTTCTCCCCGATAGTCCGCATCGATCGTGCCTGGAGTATTCAGAACCGTCAGACCCCGTTTGAGTGCCAGACCGCTTCTGGGTCGAATCTGTGCCTCAAAACCTGCCGGCAGTTCGATAAACAATCCTGTCGGAATCAACTTCCGCTCCATCGGCTGTAACATCACCGCCTCTGCGATATTGCACCGTATATCCATTCCTGCCGCCTGTGCACTCTCGTACTTCGGCAGCGGATTAGTACTCTTATTGATAATCTTCAAAATCATAAACCTTCAAACCTTCAAACCTTCAAACTCTCAAACTAGAAGCGTTTCTCAACGAGAACGCGCAATCCGTCTTCCACAATCTTAATATGAATATCTTTACCCATCTTCACTGGATCACCGTCGATGTGGAACGGAGCCTCTTCTTCGCGCTCCACCACGATCTCCTTAGCACGCAGCGTGTCCATGAAGCAGCTGTTGTCGATGCTGCCGGTGAACAGACGCAAAGCCAGGCTGGCACTGCCGATGATCGCGTGACTCGACATCAGCATGATATCCATCTGGCCGTCCTGCACACTCGCCTTTGGCGCTATCTTCGCATCGTTGCCCCATTGGTTCGCATTGGCAAACGTGATCAGGAACGCTTTGTGCGTCACGTCCAGACCGTCACCTACGATATGATATGTCTGAGGCTGGTAAGAGAACGCCTGCTTGATCGTGTTCTGGATATAGGTCATGAATCCGCGTTTGTTGCTGTTGGCGAAGTTATACGCTACCACCGCATCAAAACCCGTGCCGCAAGTGCATACAAACACACGACCGTTCGCCAGACCGTAGTCCACCGAGATCGGTTCACTGTGATTAAGCATCTCCAGCGCTTTCTGCGGACGCATCGGGATCTCCAGGTGACGAGCAAAACCGTTCCCGCTACCCATCGGGATAATACCCATCGCCGTCTTCGTGTCCTTCAGACCGCGTGCCACTTCGTTCACTGTACCATCACCGCCTACGGCAACAACCGCATCAAAACCCATTCGGGCATATTGATATGCTAACTCCGTCGCATGACCGGCATATTCGGTATACACGATGTTCGGCAACCATTGCTCGGCATCCAGCGTCTGCATGATCTGCTTCGGCAATTTCTTCTTCGCGCTCTGCGCCTCTTTCGCACCCGATATCGGGTTGATGATAAATGCTATATTTTTCATATGTACACAATTTTGCAATCTAAAACGGCTGCAAAATTACAAAAAAAAATCCATATATGCAAGCGCACGCGTATTTTTTCTGATTTTTTGGTGTTTTTTGCAAATTTATTTGCATATGTCATTTTTTTGTTGTACCTTTGCACCCGCAAAGGTTAAATGACACGATTATGCCAAGCGCTGAAGTTCAAAAATTAATTCCGCAGATACAAGCGTATCTTGCCACACAACCGGTCGAAAGAGCCTATCTTTTCGGCTCCTGTTCCCGTGGAGAAGAACGTCCCGATAGTGACGTTGATCTGCTTGTCACGTATACTGACAGCGATAAAATGTCGTTGATGGATATCAGCCGTATTATGGTAAACTTGAGTAAGCGGATAAATCGCAAAGTAGATCTTGTTGAGGACGCTTATTTGAGGCCTTTCGCTCGTAAAAGTGTTGATCACGATAAAATTAAAATATATGAGAGAGCGCATTAGAGACAAAGAACGTTTAGTTCACATCCTGACTGCTATTGATAATTTGATAGACGGCAGTAAACGTTATACGGTAGAAGAAGCGGAACAAGATACTATCATATTCTATGGCTTTGTAAAGCAAGTGGAAATAATAGGAGAAGCTACGTATAAGTTAACTAAAGAGTTCCGTGCTGAACATCCTGAAGTAGAATGGGATGTCATAGAAGGAATGCGGCACGTATTAGTGCATGGATACTATGAAATTACTCCTCATAAGGTTTGGCATGTGATCCATAACGATCTTCCAGTATTACGTCCATTTATTGAGCGCTATATCCAGGAAGAAAGCGCAAATCAATAACCCCTCGTCGCTTCCCGATGTTAAGCAGAAGGACATAATAAAAGGCGTTTATTTAGAATAATTATATGACCAACAAACTTCAACTATTTGAAGGAACTACAATTCGCACGATTTGGGATAGCCAAACAGAGGAATGGTACTTCTCTGTTGCGGATGTCTGCAACGTGCTTTCCGGCTCTCAGGCAAAGGACCCTAATGCGTATTGGCGTAAGTTAAAACAACGCCTTAAAGCAGAGGGAAGTGAGATCGTGACAAATTGTCACGGACTGAAATTAGAGGCTGCAGACGGAAAAAAGTACATGACAGACGTCCTTTCTACGCGCGATATTTTACGGTTGGTACAGTCTATCCCTAGTCCGAAAGCTGAGCCTTTGAAGATGTGGCTAGCACAAGTAGGAAGTGACCGATTAGATGAGATTGCTGATCCTGAGAAGGCTATTATGAGAGCTGCCGATTACTATCGTGCAAAGGGCTATTCGGATCAATGGATCAACCAACGTTTGCAATCCATTGAAATGCGCAAGGAGTTGACAGATGAATGGAAAGCACGTGGAATTGAACAGGAATTGGAATATGCAATCCTTACAAATGACATGACACGTGCTTGGAGCGGAATGTCAGTGCGGCAATATAAAGAGTTAAAAGGTCTAAAGAAGGAAAACTTACGGGACAACATGACCAATCTGGAATTGGTACTTAACATGTTGGCGGAGGTAACAACTACTTCTATCTCTCGCAGCCGAAAGCCTAACACATTTGAAGAAAGCCGTCAGATAGCAAGAGAAGGAGGATCCGTTGCACGAGATACTCGTAGAAATATTGAAAGCCGTATCGATCAATCTGTGATTTCGACAACCAATGCGCAAGATAAATTGGCCTTAGATGTAACTATCCCTGCTATTGAGCAGGTAGAAGTCATTGAAGAAAAAGAAGACAAATAATCGCTGCCACCGACAGCATAATCCGGCCGTCGCTTCCCGACGTTAAATAACCTTTGGGGTATTAGCTCATCTGGCTAGAGCGCAACACTGGCAGTGTTGAGGTGAGCGGTTCGAGTCCGCTATACTCCACAAATAACATAAGGCACAAACGTGTGCCAAAGATAGCGTAATAAGCCAAAACTTGATTGTTTGAAAACTGGACACTTTCAACAATTATTGATTCAAGCATGGTTTATGCACGCTCACGTATCAGCGTGAGTTTTCCGTGCGTAAATTTGAATCAATAAGGTAGTCCAGAACCTCAAACAATCAAATGAAGCGAACGAAAAGTTCACGCTTTTTGTATGGATACAAATCATAGAATCATTCATAATTATGAAAGAAATAGAACAATTGTACATAGAAGCAGACAAAATATTGCAAATACTATCGGAAAATAGAGGCCCGCAAGATTTGAATAAACTTTTCCCCATAATGGACATCGCCATTAGAGACGGGGCTATTGGACTTCTACAAAAAGAGAGATTAATTGATACAATGTCAGGGGGATTTATCTTGTTGCCATTAGGTAACGCATTTAGAATAGAGGGTGGGTTTTATAAAAGGTTTAGGAGAAAGAAACTTCTCCAAATTGCTACATACGTTGCAGCAATGTGTAGTTTGGTCACTTTGCTTATTACAATCGTAAATATATTATTATAATACCATTATGAAAAAGTTATTATTCCTTTTACTGATGTTACCGGCGATGATATTCGCTGCTCCTATTGATCCTAATTTGGCTCAGCAAATTGCAGAGAACTTTATCAACGCTCCCGAAGTAGATGCAAATGGAGTTATCAAGAAAGCTCCGCAAAAACGCAAGCAAATGGCTCGTGCTGCAAAGCAGATAACAGCTGACCAGCAATTTTATGTGTTTAATAGTCAAGACAGTGAAGGTTTTGTAATTGTTGCTGCAGATGATGTAGCTCGTCCAATTTTAGGCTATTCGCATAGTGAAAATTTGGATATTGAAAATATACCGGATAACTTGCGTTGGTGGTTAAGTGAGTATGACCGCCAAATCCGTTGGGCACAGGATAATAACATTGAGCAATCAGAAGAAACTGCCAAAGAATGGCAAACTATACATTCCAATCGTGTAAAAGCAACAACACCGGTTGTGGCTCCATTACTCCAAACAAAATGGGATCAAGGGGCGCCTTATAATAATTTATGCCCAATTTATAATGGAACAGATCGGGCGGCGACATGTTGTGTTGCAACAGCTACGGCTCAAATTATGAAATATTGGCAGCATCCAGCGCAAGGAACCGGATCTGTTAGTTATACAACAACCACGAGGGGTTTTCAATTATCTGCTGATTTCAGTAACTCATATTATGATTGGAATAATATGGTAGATACATATTCATATTTTGATAATAATGTATACTGCCAATATTCAAGAACATCAGCTCAAAAAAATGCGGTGGCAAAACTTATTAGTGACGTAGGAATAGCATGTAGGACAAATTATGCAGCAAATGAACGAGGAGAGAGTTTTAGTGATAATAGGTATGCATGTTTAGCCCTTTATACATATTTCGACTATGATCGAACTACAGAATATATAGAAAGAATAGGTCACTCTGATTTGTCATGGTTTTATGTGTTAGTGCAACAATTGGACAAAAATCAGCCTATATTATATCAAGGCAACGGAGGAGTAGATGCTAATGGAGAACCGACATATGGTCATAGTTTCGTTTGTGATGGATATGACAGCGATGGTTTGTTTCATTTCAATTGGGGATGGAGTGGATTAGGGAATGACGGGTATTATTCAATATCTGCCCTTATACCAACTGCTACTGGAATTGGAGCCGCAATTGGAGATTATAGTTATAATCAAGCTGCGGTTTTAAATATTAAACCTAACACGCATTCAGATGGGTACAACTTACAATTATGGGCGGATATAGAAGTCTCTGAGTCTGAAATATACTATAATCAGCCATTTAGTGCTAGCGTGACAATTGCTAACGGGGGAAATCAAGATTTTTCGGGGACTATTTATGCAGTGTTGGCAAATAATGAGCAAGTAGTTTTTTGGGATACTATTACTAATTTAGTTTTGCCTGCATTGGAATTTAAGACAAGAACATATAATAGTTCAGGCGAGATAGATTTACCATCTGGACAATATTTTATGATGTTCTTCTATGAAGACGAAAATGGTAATTACGGCCAGGTGGGAGGAGACTATTATATGAATGCTTTGCCCGTTAATTACAATCATCCTTTCACTCTCACTCCTGGCAAATATGTCATTGTGGCAAATCGTGATAAGACAGGTGATAAGAATTGGTACTATATGACTTCTGACCTTGGTACTGCTTCCACAAAACGTTTCCAAGCAGTAAGTACAGAGACTGAGAATATAGACGATGTTGTTGTAACCGAATTGGAAGACAAGTATGTATGGACTCTCGAAGCCGACGGAGATAATTGGAAATTGAAGAACGGTACGCAGTATGTCACATGGACATCCGGCAACTCTGCTAACCTTGGTTCAACTGCTAAGTCGCTTACATTTGATATTGCAGAAAACATGGTTCTCGCGCATTTTACTGATGGCTCTGCTGAACGTTACCTATCACTCAATGCAACAACCAACAACAACTACTTTGCCTTCTATTCTGGCACCAATCAAGTAGAGCAGTTGTATTTCTTGCCGTACGATGATGGTTCGACTCCTGTAATTCCGCAACCCGAATCTGATAGATATGTGGTCTTGGCTCAGCGTAACGCCTCTTCCAATTGGTTCTATATGACTTCCGACTTAGGCACGGCTTCTAACAAACGCTACCAAGCTGTCGATGCAGGAACAAGTACACTTTCGGAAGTAACCACCACGAATCTGGAAGATAAGTATTATTGGGAAATCGAGGAAAATAAACTCAAGACAGGTACGCAGTATTCAACATGGACTTCCGGAAATACCGCTAATTTGGATGCAACAGGCAAAGAACTTACCATCCAAAAACAGTCGGATGGTACTTATACTTTCTCGTTCGCAGATGGCACAGATACTCGCTATTTATCACTAAATGCGACTGCAGGTAATAATTATTTTGCGTATTACAAAGGTACGAACCAAATCTATCGTTTAACCCTCGTTAAAGAAGGAGGAAATGGTTCAACGGTAGGTATCGAGAATATAGTTATTGAACAGCCTTCAGCAACAAAAGTACTTATGAATGGCCAAATCCTCATCCTCCGCGGTGATAAGACCTACACCCTCACCGGACAGGAAATAATCGT
>CAMIZK010000037.1 GCA_946403315.1 uncultured Bacteroidales bacterium
TTATACATATAACAAACCCCAAAAGTTTTGTGTTCAACTTTTGGGGTTCATTACACCATGCGGAAACGCGTCTTTATTTTATTGATTAGACGAATTATTTTTCGTCTTCAACGGCTGCTTGAGCGGCTGCGAGACGTGCGATAGGAACGCGGAACGGTGAGCAGGAAGCGTAGTTCATGCCTACACGTGCGCAGAACTTAACGGAGCTCGGTTCACCACCATGCTCGCCGCAGATACCGGTACGCAATCCCGGACGAACGGCACGACCTTTCTCGACTGCCATCTTGATCAGCTGGCCAACACCATTCTGGTCAAGTACCTGGAACGGATCGACTTTCAAGATCTTCTTCTCGAGGTAAGCCGGCAAGAAGGAAGCGATATCGTCACGGCTGTAACCGAAGGTCATCTGCGTGAGGTCGTTCGTACCGAAGCTGAAGTACTGAGCCTCTGTAGCGATGCGGTCTGCGGTCAACGCAGCACGCGGGATCTCGATCATCGTACCGATCTCGAACTCTACCTCTACGCCGTACTCAGCGAATACCTCTTTTGCTACGCGTTGGATAATCTCTTTCTGTTGTTTGAGCTCGTACAAGATACCGATCAGCGGAACCATGATCTCCGGCATCGGGTTCTTGCCCTCTTTCTTGAGTTCGCAAGCAGCGGAGAGGATAGCGCGGGTCTGCATAGCGGTGATCTCCGGGAAGGTGATACCCAGACGGCAACCACGGTGACCAAGCATCGGGTTGTTCTCTGCCAACTGAGCTACACGGGTCTGGATCTCCTCAACGGAAACGCCCATCTCTTTCGCCATCTGCTCTTGTCCCTTCAGATCATGCGGAACGAACTCGTGCAAAGGCGGGTCGAGCAGACGGATGTTCACAGGCAGGCCGTCCATAGCGTCCAAGATACCTTTGAAGTCAGCCTTTTGGTACGGCAGCAGTTTAGCCAGTGCTTTCTCGCGGCCCTCGCTGTCCTTGGCGAGAATCATCTCACGCATAGCGATGATCTTCTGGTCGTCGAAGAACATGTGCTCGGTACGGGTCAAACCGATACCCTTGGCACCGAAAGCGCGTGCTACAGCAGCGTCGTGCGGGGTGTCAGCGTTCGTACGAACTTGCAGTTTGGTATATTTGTCGCAGAGGTCCATCAATGCCTTGAAGTCACCGCTGAGTTCAGCAGCCTTGGTCGGGATCTCACCTGCATATACTTGACCGGTCGAACCGTTGAGGGAGATATAGTCACCCTCTTTGTAGGTAACGCCTTCGATCTTAACGGTCTTAGCCTTATAGTCCACTTGGATAGCACCTGCACCGGAAACGCAGCACTTACCCATACCGCGAGCTACGACAGCTGCGTGCGAGGTCATACCGCCACGAGCGGTGAGGATACCTTCTGCAGCGCTCATACCTGCGAGATCTTCCGGAGAAGTCTCGATACGAACCATGACAACTTTGTGGCCGTTAGCGTGCCATTCCTGCGCGTCATCTGCGTGGAAGACGATCTGACCGCAAGCTGCACCCGGAGAAGCGGGCAGACCTTGGGTGATCACTTTGGCTTTCTTGAGGGCGTCCTTATCGAAGACAGGGTGGAGCAGTTCGTCGAGTTTCTGCGGCTCGCAGCGGAGGATAGCCTCTTTCTCGGAGATCTTGCCCTCACGAACCATATCCATCGCGATCTTCACCATGGCGGTACCGGTACGCTTACCGTTACGGGTCTGGAGGAACCAGAGTTTGCCTTCCTGAACGGTGAACTCCATATCCTGCATGTCGCGGTAGTGATCCTCGAGCTTCTGCTGGATTGCGTTCAACTCAGCATACATCTCCGGCATAGCCTCTTCCATAGACGGATATTTAGCCAGACGCTCTTCTTCGCTGATACCGGCGCGCTCTGCCCAGCGTTGCGAACCGATCTTCGTGATCTGTTGCGGCGTACGGATACCTGCTACCACGTCCTCACCCTGTGCGTTAACAAGGTACTCACCGTTGAAGAGGTTCTCACCGTTACCGGCATCACGGCTGAAGCAAACACCCGTTGCAGAGGAGTCGCCCATATTACCGAATACCATCGCCATAACGGAAACTGCCGTTCCCCACTCGTCAGGAATTCCTTCCATCTTACGGTAGAGGATAGCGCGCTCGTTCATCCAGCTGCGGAATACGGCGCAGATAGCACCCCAGAGTTGCTCCATCGGATCATCCGGGAAGTCTTTTCCGGTACGCTCTTTGATAGCCGTCTTGAAACGAGCTACAAGCAGCTTCAGTTCCTCTACGTTGAGGTCCTTGTCCAGCTTCACGCCACGGATCTCTTTTACCTCGTCGATGATTGCCTCGAACGGATCGATGTCGGTCTTGTTCACCGGCTTCATACCCAGCACGACGTCACCGTACATCTGTACGAAACGACGATAGGAGTCATACACGAAGTGCGGGTTCTTGGTCTTAGCGACCATTCCCTCAGCTACTACGTCGTTCAAACCGAGGTTGAGGATGGTATCCATCATACCCGGCATGGACGCACGTGCACCCGAACGAACAGAAACGAGCAGCGGGTTCTTCGGATCGCCGAACTTGCAGTTCATCAGGCCCTCAATGTGCTTTACAGCAGCGTTCACCTCATCGGTGAGTTCAGCCACGATTTTCTCCTGACCAACCTGGTAGTACTCGTTACAAACCTCGGTGGTGATGGTGAATCCCGGAGGAACAGGAACACCTACCAAGTTCATCTCAGCACAGTTAGCGCCCTTACCGCCAAGCAGTTCACGCATTTGTGCGTTACCTTCAGCCTTACCGTTACCGAAGGTGTAAACTCTTTTTTTCTTTTCCATGAATCGTTAAATTATATTGATTTTTAATGTTTTTCTACTTTAATTTATGGTATTCACACGAAATCGGGTGCAAAGTTACAAAAAAAAAATGACATACGCAAGCGCGCGTACTATTTTTTTTCTTTTTTTTCTTGCGAGTTTGGCATATTTTTTGTACCTTTGCAGCAGATTTAAATATGTAATCGCAATAAATATGAAAAAACACTTTTCTTTTGGCGGCCTCTTGGTATCCGGATTGGTACTGGTCGCTGTGTTCATGAGTTCATGTGGATCCAAACCGAGTTACAAAGCCGCTATCCCTACGGATGCGCCTATCGTCATGGAGATTAACATGCAGAGTTTGACGTTGAAATCCAACATTCTCAGTTATAAAGAACTGTTAGCCGATATCTTGGTAGCCGGTTCGGATGACGCTGTTATTCAGAAGTTTGCTGATGAACTGCGTAAGGCCGATGACGGTGGTATGAATTTCGAAAATCCGGTCTATGTGTTCACGGATGCGAATATGGCCGGTGCGTTCCTGTTGACGGCAGTGAAGAAAAGAGAGGAGATCACCGACCTGATGTTAAGTCTGCCGAACCGTGCAATCCGTGCGGTAGAAGATGAAGGTGCCGGTGTGACGTGGTTAGAGAAAGACGGTAAACCGATGGGAGTGCTGACCGATGAGTTGTTTATTCTCGGAACGGCGAGTGATCGCCTGCAGTATGAAACGTTGTTGGCTTGCAAGGGTGAGTTCTTCGCTACCAAGATGGGGAAATCGATGGCGAGTCATGCCGGGGATATGACCTTGATGGTAAACATGCCGGCGATGAATGCGCAGAAGTCGGAGGAACTCGTCGGTGAGTTGGTCAATAATATTGCCAAGCAGGGGAAAGATATTTCGCCGATGATGTTAGGCAATGTGTTCAGCGCCATCCGGAATATGCAGTTGGTAGCCAATTTGAAATTCCTCAAAGGCCAGATCGTTCTCAATGTGTTTGCGGGTGATGACGAGGATCATCTGATGATGAAGAAGATTGAGCCGGAGGTTTTTGCCAAGATCCCTGCTCAACGTATGATTGGCATGTTAGCGATAGGTGTGGACGGTTCTTCGATGGCAGAATATGTAGCAAAGACCGTAGAAAATTCCGGCGTGGCCTTGGATAATGATACGCGTGTCGGTTTAGCAATGATCAATTCGTTTATCAAGCAGATGGATGGAACGGCTGCTGTAGCCGCATATCTAAACAATGAACAACCGGAAGTGGGAGTAGTAGGATGGCTGCCTATGGCTAAGTCGCGTTTGAACTTCCTCTTCAAGACACTCAAAGATGCCATTGGATTTGACCTTTATCTGGATGGCGACAAAGATTTCTCGACTATTTCCAACATGAGTAAATACCGTTGTGTGGATTATCCGGTGCCGTTTAATATGGCTGAGCATGCAACCTCGTGTTATATGTACGGATACCTGGATCTGAATATGCTGATCAACAAAGGCTTGGAGATCGGTCGTATGCGTGTAAGACCTTCGGAGATTGAGTTGTATGAAGCGGTGGCAGAGGTGGCTAACGTGATCGATTATGCAGAGATGAAGATGGAGAAATACAATGAGGTTTCGTTTATCCTCACCTTGGCAGATGACTCCCGTAACTCCTTGGATCTGCTCATTGCCAAGACCTTTGAATTAGGAATCTCGGCCTACAAGTATCTGCAGACGCAGCAAGTGAATGTATGGAACTCGATTATGCCTGAAGATAACGATGATTTTGACGCGCAGTGGGATGCGTTGGAAACAGTAGAAGAAGTAGAATGGTAAAACCTTACCGTTATGATAACGAATATTGATATATTAATCCATCAGCCGATTCATTTTGAGCGTGGTAAGAACTACTGCGTGGAAGCGGCTTCGGGTATCGGTAAGTCTTCGTTGCTGCACTTTATCGGTGGTTTTCGAACGGACTATGAGGGTGCGATCACCATCGACGGACGAAATATCCGGACCTTCAGTGCGGATGAGAAGAGTGCCTTATACCGAACGGAACTGGCGTATATGTTTCAAGATTTGCGGCTGTTCCCGAACCTGACCGGGTACGAGAATGTGGAGATTGTGAACCAACAGACGCATTTCCGCAAGAAAGAGTATATCCGTGCGCTGTTTGAGCAGTTGGGAATAGCCGAGAAATGGGACCAACCGGCTCGTCTGCTTTCCTGGGGACAGCAACAACGTGTGGCTTTTATCCGGGCGTTGTGCCAACCGTGTTCCTTCCTGCTGCTGGATGAACCGGTGAGTCACCTGGATGATGAGAATGGAAAAATCATGGCAGAGATACTCAAAAAGGATCAAGCCGAGCGAGAGTACGGTATTATTGCTACTTCGTTAGGTAAGACACTGCCTATTCACTATAATCAACACGTACAACTATGAGACTGATTTGGAAAGTATTACGTCAGAATATCAGCATCGGTCAATTATGTGGCTTTGTGCTGGCGAACATCATCGGTTTGACAATTATCGTGTTGGGTCTGCAACTTTATCGGGATATCCAACCGATCATGACCGACAAGGCGGGATTCATGAAACCCGATTATATGGTGGTGTCCAAGAATGTATCGACGGAAGCAGCGTTGTTCGGAGAAAAACCTTCTCTGTCCATGCAGGAGATTGAGGATATCCGTCAACAGGATTTTATAGCCAAAGTAGGTGTCTTCACCTCCGCCAGGTATAAAGTGGATGTGACCTTGGAACTGAATGCGCATCTATTCAGTACAGAGATGTTCTTTGAGTCTGTGGATGATGCGTTTATCGATGTCAACTCAGAGGATTGGACTTTTGATCCGGCTAATGAGTTAGTGCCGATCATTCTTCCTCGTGCGTACCTGGACTTGTATAACTTCGGCTATGCTCCTACCTCCAGTTTCCCGGCTATCTCGGAAGGATTGGTGAATAATATCATCATTGATCTCGAGTTAGGTGATGCGCCGCTTAGCATTCAACGGAAGGGTAGAGTAGTAGGATTCTCCTCGCGTCTGAATACGATTCTGGTACCGCAATCCTTCATGGATTGGTCTAATAATCTGTTAGCGCCGAATAGTCAGGCGGATGCATCTTCCCGCATCATCGTGCAGGTGACGAACCCGACGGATGAACGCATTGCCGCTTATTTCGAAGCACATGATATGAAGGTGGAGGGAGATAAGTTGGATGCTTCCAAAGCCGGTTGGTTCGTGCGTCTGTTGATCGTAGGCGTCATGCTGATCGGTCTGGTAATCTGCATCCTGGCATGCTACGTGCTGATCCTCTCTATCTTCCTGCTCATGCAACGCAACCATGAGGCGATCCGTAACTTACGTGCGATAGGCTATACCGTACGAAAAGTGTCCTTGCCTTACCAACTGATCGTACTGATCACCAATGCGGTGTCGGTATTAAGTGCGATGGGACTGCTGATGCTGGTTCGGAAATTCTATCTGAACTACCTCACCGATCTGGCTCCGGATTATGTACCGGCATCGTTGTTGATTGCTTGGATGTTTGTCATCGGTATCGGTTTGGTACTCACCGCCATCAATGCCGTGCTGATCCACCGATCCATTAAGAAGACATGCTAATGCACGAGTGAGCCTTGGACGGTATAGATTCGTCCGTCTCGCTCAATATAGAGCTGACCGTCACGCAGAATTTTCCGTTCTCGTGACGGTTCTTCTTGTGTATTCTCAATGTCCCAAGTAACCGGTCGGATACCTTCACCCCACTGCGAATAGAGCCAGCCGATTCGCCAATCGATACGACGGAAGAAACGATCCCGGACATCGGTGTAATTACTGTTGTCGCAGTAGTTCTGGGTGCCTCGCCATACTTCTGCATCTTGTTGCGCTGCAGACTCGATGGTGTTGGCAAACTCCATAATGGCGGTTCGCACAGAGTCTTTTTGCGTATGGTAGAAGATCCACCATTGTTCCTTCACGGCCTGTTGAAACTCCGGCCAGGTCGCCAATTGTCCAATCCAGTATTGTGCAAAAGTGGGGTTGTTATATATCCAGGTTTCCTGACGCCGCATATAGGCATTGCCGAAGTCCCACACCGGTCCGAAGAACCATTGAGCCTGCTGACCGTTTCGGTCACGTTCTTTGTACAGATAACAGCTGCCGTGGTACGATTCACAGTCCTCCATGATCTCCTGTACCAAGTAGAATTTGGCAGCTTCTTCCAGATTCAGCATACCAAACAAGGTGGATGCCGAGGCACCGTAGAGAGCATTGTTCAAACCCGACATCTGTTGTCCCAAATAAGTGCGTTGCGCGTCCGATAAGATCTCCGGCACTTTGGGCGTGATCATTATTTTCTGTCCGTTTCCTTCATATAACTCAATATTTCCTTCTTCCCAGTAGTTATCGATCTCCACGAGCCATCCGCCGCTTACGGAATCGGTGGCTTGATCTTCCTGCTCGGTCACGTTAACCCGTTTGGAGCCTACACGCACATGTTCTGTCAGGAAATAGAGACCCTGATACTTACCGTTAATAACCAGTTCCACCGGCACGGTGCGAGGTGTCCAGCGCATACCGAGGTGCTCACTGATGATAAATCCGGCTTTATTGCGCAGGAAACCCAGGTTGTCATCTGCATGCGCCATCAGGCACCAATGCTTGTTACCCGGCATGCCGAGCACCTTCTGCTTGCTGTCCAGTTTGATACGGTAGGATTTCTTGTCAAAACCGTTCCAGGTCCAGTTTCCACGTCCTTTGAACTGAGCTGTGGTGTTATCCAGCGCATCGTAACCCGTTGATAACGGATCGATACGCAGTGTACCGGTGACATATACCTCTTTCGAATCGATAGCGGCATTGTTGGTCGTGGTGATATAAACCACTGGCAATGTGCCAGTGATTTCGGCAGCTTTCGTGATGATGACTGCGCTCAGGAGTGAGAGAATAAAGAAAAATCGTTTCATGAATCACATGTTCGCGTTATAATACTGAGGTTGACCGGTTACTTCATCGCCTAACCATTCCGGCCGATCAAAGGGTTCGTTTTCGTCTTTTAGTTCAATCTCAGCCACGGTTTTTCCGGCTAACTTACCGGTGTGGAACACATCCACTTCCCATCGTCCGACGATATAGCGTGTCTTGATGATCGGTGTGGAGTCACAGAGCAGCATCAGTTCCCGCGCATCCTCTATGTCAATCTCCCGTTCCCATTCGAACTTAGCCAGTCCCGGACGCAGTTTGCCCGATTTAATAGTAAGGAACGCCTGCGTGTCACGTATGCGTACGCGAATGGTTTTACCGGGTTCCCGATGCAGGTACCCTTGCGTGATCTCGTAGTGCTTACTTGCCTGCGCTAAAAAAGCATCGGACAGCACCAAAAACTTACGTTCTATCTCTGTATTTCTCATAATAAACAAAAAAGGCATTCTTTTGGAATGCCTATTCTGCGGAAGAGGGGGGATTCGAACCCCCGGTACAGTTACCCGTACGACAGTTTAGCAAACTGTTGGTTTCAGCCACTCACCCACCCTTCCAAAATGGGTCATTTGCCAAAAAGCGGGTGCAAAGGTACTGCTTTTTTCTGACATACGCAAATTTTTTAACAAAAAAATGCAAAAAAAGTGAATTTGCCCCCAAAATAGGTATAAAAAAAGAAGGTTGTACTTCTTTAACTTTTCTCGGAAAACAAGTTCCCGACAAAAGATAAAAAAAGAAGGTTGTCTCCCGACAACCAATCTTTTCATTTAACCTTAAATCTAATACCATGAAAAACACGATGCAAAAGTACTGCTTTTTAGCGATATGACCAAATATTTTGGTAAAAAAATGCTAATAATCTAAAAATTGCCTATTTCAGTTTGCAAATGGCAGTAATTTTGCATCATCAGTCGCAAAGTGAGAAAAGATCGTCACGAGGATTCACTAACATGACCGGCACTAAAGCGCGTTGAATGGCTTTGCGTTCCGGTGTACCGAATAGGATGTCATCCAATCCATAATCCCGGCTTGCAGTAAGAATCAGCAGGTCGTGGCGAAAATCCCGTTGCCTTTCTGCCGCTTCCTGCATCAGTTTGAAGGAGTTCTTTTTGGCTTGTGCCACTTCATACGAGATTGTTTCTCCGGTACGTTCCATTACGCCTTTGATATGAGTGACGATGCGGTTGACGTTCTGCCGTGCATGAGAACCATAGTCATTGGCTTGCAGTAAGATAATATGCGCACCGGTCTTGCGCGCCAAATAGGTGCAGATCTCTGCTTTGTAGGTCTCTTCTTCCAACATCGACACCGGCACCAACAGACGATTGAGGGGTTTGATATTCATCGTGTTGGTGATGAACACATACGGTCGGCGCTCTTCACGCAGGGCATTCAGATGCTTTTGAATGATGCTCGCCTTGTTTTCGCATTCAATGCGCACGATATCGTCGTTATTGTCCCAGATCATAGCGTTCAATTCATCGTGTTCATCATATCGTGGTACTCATTGGCTGCCCGGCGGTGGATACTATAATCGGCCGAGAAGATATGCGTACCGTCCAAAGCCGGATTGGCGCACATGTATAAGTAATTGGTTTTCGGCGCATTGAGCACAAAATCAATGGATTGCGGTGCGGCACAACGAATGGGACCGGGAGGTAAACCGCGGTATTTGTAGGTGTTATACGGTGAATCGATCTGCAGATGCCGCGTCAGCACACGCCGTAACGAAAAGTCTCCGTTGGCGTAGATGACGGTCGGACAAGCCTGCAGTAACATCCCTTTGTGCACACGGTTTAGGTACAGCGATGCGATGATCGGCAGTTCGGTTTTGTTATGACTCTCCCCTTCGATGATCGATGCCACAATGGCCACTTCCACCGGTGTCAAACCGAGTTGGTGCGCTTTCTCCATACGTTCCGGATTCCAGAAGGTGTCAAACTCCCGTTTCATGCGTGCAAAGAGCTGTTCCGGCGTAACGGTCCAATAGACCTGATAACTGTTGGGGATAAACAGACACCGGCTGGTCTCTTTGTTCAATCCGTATTGCGCAAGGAAGGCGTCATCCTCCAGGTATTGCAGTAACTTCACACTATCCATCATCAGTTTGGAGCCTATCGCACCGGCTAACTGTTCCCGTGTCCGGATGGTGTTGTTCCAGGTGAGTGTGATGGCGGTCTGTTTGCCGTATTTGAGCCGGTCAATCAGTTCCCGGTTACTGATGATAGAGTCAAAACAGTAATAACCGGGTTCCGGATAATGGAAATGCATCAACTTGGCATGCAGCATGAAATCCTGCCGGCTACCGATCTCATAATCGGCCTCCAACATGTCCAGTACCTCATCAATCGAAGTGTTGGGGTACACATAATAGCCGTGCACCGGATGCTCTTTGGAACTGAAGTTCTCTATCTCCAGACGGTAATAATGCTTGGCTACTTCTGCGGCTACGCCAATGAGCAGGATACAGGTGATCACCAATATCGTTCGCAGAATATATCTTTTTTTCACTCTCATCTTATTTTCCTCCTACTAATCGTTTGATTTCCGATAGTTTATTTAGCGCCTCCAAGGGCGTCAGATTGTTGATATCCAGACTCTTCACCTCATCCCGAATCTGTTCCAGCACCGGGTCATCGAGTTGGAAGAAACTCAGTTGCATGCCTTCCCGGGATTCTCCGAGATGGCTCTTGGCGGTCAGCTCTTGTTGACTGTTGGCTCCTTCCAGATCTTTGAGGATCTGATTGGCTCGTTCGACGATGGATGCAGGCATACCGGCTAACTTGGCTACGTGAATACCGAAACTATGTTCCGATCCGCCACGCACCAGCTTGCGCAGGAAGATCACCTTGCCGTTCACTTCCCGAACTGAGACGTTGTAATTGCGAATACGGTCAAAAGTCTTCTCCATCTCGTTTAGTTCGTGATAATGGGTGGCGAACAGCGTTTTGGCGTGCCCTTTGTTCTCATGGATATACTCCACAATCGCCCAGGCGATGGAGATACCGTCGTAGGTGCTGGTTCCGCGGCCTAACTCATCGAACAGCACTAAGCTGCGTTCACTGAGGTTGTTCAGAATCGATGCCGCTTCGTTCATCTCCACCATGAAGGTTGATTCGCCTAAGGAGATGTTATCGGACGCACCGACACGGGTGAAGATCTTATCCACTACACCGATCGATGCACTCTCCGCCGGAACGAACGAACCCATCTGCGCCAGCAGCACGATGAGTGCCGTTTGACGGAGTAGGGCAGATTTACCCGCCATGTTCGGACCGGTGATGATGATGATCTGCTGGCTGTTATTATCCAGCAGCACATCGTTGGCGATATACTGTTCTCCCGGTGGGAGTTGCTGCTCAATGACAGGATGGCGGCCTTGACGAATGTCGATCACCAGACTGTCGTTCACATCCGGACAGACGTACCGGTGTTCGGCGGCCACGGTAGCAAAACTGAGCAGACAATCCAACTGCGCCAGCACATTGGCGTCCAACTGCATCTGCGGCACCCATTCACAAAGGGCTAACATCAGTTCCTGATACAGCCGGTTCTCAATGATCTGAATGCGCTCTTCGGCGGAACTGATCTTCTCCTCGTAGGTCTTGAGTTCATCGGTGATATACCGTTCGGCATTGACCAGCGTCTGCTTGCGAATCCATTCCGGCGGCACTTGGTCTTTATACGTGTTGCGCACCTCCAGATAATAACCGAACACGTTGTTAAATCCGATCTTCAAACTGGTTATTCCGGTACGCTCAATCTCGCGTTGCTGGATCTGCAGCAGGTACTCTTTGCCGTTCTGCTGAATGGCCCGTAACTCATCCAGTTCGGTGTCCACACCCCGTGCGATGATGTTCGGCCGTCCTTGTGCAACAGGCGGATCGGGAACGATCTCCCGTTCAATACGCATACGCATCTCGGAGCAGGGATCCAGTTGTTCTCCCATCAGACTAAGGTAGGCATTCTCCCGTGCTGCTTCGCATATCTCTTTGACGGGTTTGACGGCCCGTAAAGCACGGCCTAACTGCACCATCTCCCGTGGACCGATACGACCGGTGGACACCTTGCTTACGATACGTTCCAGATCACCGACCTCATTCAACGCATCGCGCAGGGTCTCCCGTGCATCTGGATTCTTGAACAGATATTCGACTACTGTCTGCCGGTTTCGTATCGGACGCACTTCTTTGAGCGGAAAAGCCATCCATCGATGCAGCAGACGACCACCCATGGGGGTGATGGTGCGGTCGATGATGTCGTATAAGGTGCGACTCTCTTCCGTCTGACCGCCTACGAGTTCCAGGTTCCGGATAGTGAAACGGTCCAACCACACGTATTTGTCTTCTTCGATACGACTGAGGTGCTGAATATGTCCCGTCTGCAGATGCTGCGTCATATCCAGGTACATTAGGATACCACCTGCGGCGGTGACACCTGCCGGCATCTTCTCCAGACCCAGACCTTTGAGCGAGGAGATACCCCATAACTTCTGCAGCCGTTCCTTAGCGGTGGACTCAACAAGCATCCAGTCTTCCAGTTCGAAAGTAAAGAACTTACTGCCGAACAGGTTCTCCATCTCTGCCTTACGACCACGGAGGTGGAGTACTTCCTTGGGGGCGAAGTTAGTCAGCAGTTTATCGATATAATCGCTGTCTCCTTGTCCGGCAACGAACTCACCGGTGGAGATATCCAAGAAGGCGACACCGATCACGTGCTTGTCAAAATGCAGACACGCCACCCAGTTATTCTCTTTCTGCGTCAGCGTGGTGTCCGAATAGCTGACACCGGGCGTTACGAGTTCCGTCACACCGCGTTTGACCAGTTTCTTGGTTAACTTGGGATCTTCCAGCTGATCGCAGATCGCTACACGCAAACCGGCACGCACCAGTTTCGGTAAGTACGTATCCAAGGCATGGAACGGAAAACCCGCCATCTCCAAGACCTGCGCCGTACTACTACCGCCGTTGGAACGGTGGGTGAGCGTGATATTGAGGATCTTGGATGCACGCACGGCATCTTCTGCGTAGGTCTCATAAAAATCTCCGCAACGAAACAGCAACATCGCATCCGGGTACTGATTCTTGATCTCCCGGAATTGCTTCATCATCGGTGTTAACTCTTCTGCCATTATAATTTTTAATTTTTAATTCTTAATTACCAAAGGTCCACCGTGACCTTGAGGTTATATCTTCTGCCGGTAAGGTAATTCGGACTTGCCCATTGGTTTCCGTAGGCGTCTGCTACCCAGAAATAGGAGTTGACGTTGTTCCAGCCTACGAGGTTAAACACCTCAAACTGGATTGCCCATTGCTTCACATGCTTGGCACTCTCCGCCCGCATGAACTTAGCCGTCTGCGCGTTGAACACATAGGTGGCACCCAAATCGATACGCCGGTACATTGGCATACGTCCCCATGCCTGGCTGTTACGCGGCGCGTAATACGGTTGACCTTCCGCAAACTGCATCTTGAGATGGAACTTCAACTGCGGTAACTGCGGTACATAGTCCTGAAAGAGCATGGAGAAGTTCCATCGTTGCTCTGTGGGTGACGGAATCCATGATCCGGCTGTTGGCTCTTGGCTATTAGCTATTAGCCTTTGTCGGGCCGTCATGGTGCTGAACGAGATCCAACTGTCTGCTCCGGGCACTAACTCACCGTATAACTTCAGGTCCAGACCGGCGGCATAACCTTCCGAGTCATTCTTTCCCGAATAGCGTACTCGCACGTTATCCACCGTATAACTCTCCATCCGGTCGATATACTTGTAGTATCCTTCGGCAGTGAGTTTGAATGGTCGTCCCCATGCCCGGAAGTAGTAATCGCTTCCTAACACCACATGCACGGACCGTTGGGCTTTCAAGTCCCGGTTCAGACGGATACGGGTGATACCTAACTCATCCGTCAAGGTGTCGCGTAACTCCTTGTAGAACGGCGCCTGGTAGTACAGACCGGTAGCCAAGCGGAAACATACGTCGCGTTTCCAGCCGGGAATCCATTCAATGGACGCACGGGGGGAGGGTAGTACCTCGTTGTTCCAACTCCACCATTGCAGTCGTCCGCCTACGTTCAAGATCCATTGACCGGCGTCGGTGTTCCATTTATGTTCGTTCTGGATGTAGGCTTGCAAGCGCACCGACTGCATCGCCGTGTCGCCGCGCATGGAGTAATACAGCTCCATGTTATGCCCGTCGTTAGGCAAGGAATATCCGGCACTGTCCCGCCATTCCCATTCACTGATATTGTCCCGGATCAGTTCCAATTGACCGTTCACACCCCATTTGAGTGTGTTGTTTTTACGCTCCCAGGCACCGTTATGGGCCAAGGTAACCACAGACGCTTCCAGACTGTTGCGTGCGTGCTGATGGAACACACCCGTTCCCAATGCTTCACTCACTTCGCCTGCCTGTCCGTTGGACAGCACGTACTCACCTGTGATATCGAAATTCTCCCGTTCATTAGTGTAAAATCCGCTGAGGTCGATATTGAACATTAACCGTTCGCCATTCGCCATTCGCCTTTCATTCTTGGCGCTAAGTGCACCAAAAGCCGTCAGGAAACGGTCTTTCTCCTGACCTTCATAATAGATATTCAGACTCTTGGCGTCTTGTCCGCCGAACGACTCACTCAGGCTGTCCGGTGTAAACCGATAGGTGTTCTGACTGACGTTCCCCAAGAATGACATCTCCCATTTCTGACGGCTGACGGCTGACGGCTGAATTCTCCACGTTATAAACGTCTGGTAATCCAGGAAGGTCGGTTGGTAATTACCGGTGGTGGCCAAACCGCCTAACATATACTTGCTCGTCTTATAGCGCAGACCGTGCATCTGACTATAGGTGCTGTCACCGTGACCGACATAGATATTGGCACCTAACAGACTGGCACTCAAGTTGGCTTCAAAGAACTTCGGCCGTTTATACGTGATATCCAGCACCGACGCCATCTTGTCACCATACTGGGCACTGAAACCACCGGCTGAGAAATGCACGTTCTCCACCATCTCCGGGTTGACAAAAGACAAACCTTCTTGTTGCCCACTGCGAATAAGCAGTGGGCGGTGCACCTCAATGCCATTCACATATACGGAGTTCTCGTCAAACGATCCGCCACGGACATTATATTGACTACTCAGTTCATTCGTCTGACTGACTCCGGCAAAGGTGATCAGCAGACTTTCGATACTTCCGCCCGTCGCATCCGGCATCACGCGTAAAGTGGATGCAGCGATCTCATCCATCGTGCCTTGTGTATGCTTGATACCACGCACCTCCACTTCATTCAACCATTGCTCGTCCGTCAGTAACTGCACATTGATGTTCAGCACGTCGTGCAAGTCAAAGATACGCTGCTGCACCGTCGTGTAACCCACCATCGAATAGACCACCGTCACCGTATCCGTCTCTTCCAGCACCAGTTCGTAAAAACCGTTCTTGTTGGTCGCCGTTCCGATGGGCCGGTCCGTGTCCAGCACGGCTACGTTCACCAGTTCAATACCCACATTGTCCTGGTCCGTAACGTAACCGTACACCCGTGCATTGCGCGCGTACGCAGAAAAAGTACAGAGAATCAGTACCAACAAAAAGT
>CAMIZK010000038.1 GCA_946403315.1 uncultured Bacteroidales bacterium
ACCTGCCCACCTGCCCACCTGCCTACCTGCCCACCTGCCCACCTGCCCACCTGCCTACCTGCCCACCTGCCTACCTGCCCACCTGCCCACCTGCCCACTTGGCCCCGTTTCCAGAAGTAATCGTGTCCTTGTGGCTAAGAAATTCTATCCTGGATCCTCTTCTTTCTATAGCGTCTATGCGCACACATTCATGTGCGCTTTCCTCTCTGATTATTCTGATTATTCCTATTACTCCGATATCTCTACCTTTAGCATGTATCTTTTTTCGAATTTATTGTCGTTGGCTTGTATCTTTTTTGAATCATTTTTGATATATTTTTCCATTTTCGTCACCAAAAATTTGCATATATCAATTTTTTGTTGTATCTTTGCACCAGATTTTGAAAACCCCAAGAACCCCAAAAACGGACACAAATAAGGCTAAAATACTACCCGCATCGGGACCGCGTAGTACTAATCCTAGACCTTATTAAAATCAAAATCGTATAAACACCACATATACAACGCATTACAAATCATGTCACGGCACTTGAAAACAATCGTAATTTCCCGTTTGGCGGCCACAATTGCCACTTTCGTCGATTTGCCCGCCAATGCCACTCCTCACACTCGAGGCGTGCGCTATTTTCGTGCCTGTGTCGGCATCAAATGCGTCTGGGGAGCCATGAACTACGTCAAAGAAGGGTACAAATACCGCAAACACATCGTCGTCCGCCCTTCCCGTCATCGTCCTGGCCTCTTCGAACTCTATACTT
Source organism: uncultured Bacteroidales bacterium (assembly GCA_946403315.1). GTDB lineage: Bacteria > Bacteroidota > Bacteroidia > Bacteroidales > Paludibacteraceae > Colicola. The sequence goes on from CAMIZK010000038.1 coordinate 756, forward strand.
ACCATTTCCCCACACACTGGTCCGCTGCCTGTGTCGCGAATCGTGAACTCATCAAGGAAGCCCAACGACAAGCACATGCCCTCGAACGTGACCATTCTATGGAAGCCCTCGAATGGCGTATCCGTTTCCTCAACCATTACTTCAACGTCTTCAAAGCCCACCAACAACCCGAACCCGGCCTCAAACCCTACGCCCGTTTCTATCAATATACCTACGTCTCCATCTACCGTGCCCTGCAAGCCGCCCGTGATGCCGCCAAATCCCAAGAAATCGCAGAGGAATTGCCTTTGTTAGGTGCGTCGCATGACAATGCGGCGTTATCTCCCTCTGACGTCACCTTCGAACCCATCCCTCTCCGTCGTCTCCACACCTTTGCCCGTCGTCGCCAGGCCTTCAGCCGCGTCTTCCTCGGCGCTATGACACCCATCCTCGAATAAAATACGCCATCATAACCCCTTATGGCATAATTTTTGCTCTTTATTGCACAAACCCAAAATACAAACGAATATGAAACACTCAAATCTTATCCTTTGCGGAGTTGCATGCTTCGCTTTCGTATGCCTCTTTGGTACGTCCTGCAGCAAACAACCACAAGGTAAAACGGTGATCACCGTCGAAGTGCCCGTTCCTGAAGCAGTAGATAACGCTTTTGACGTCATCCAAACCCGTTTGAACCTTTTCGGTATCTCCGATCCGACCATGCAAAAACTGGAGAATGGTCAGATCCAAATAGACCTCCAAGGTATCCAAGACACCGCGCGCCTGAAGAACCTATTAACCGCTCACGCCGACCTTGCGTTCTGGGAGACCTATATCTCCAACGAGTTAATTCCCAACTTGATGGAACTGAACAAAAAACAACCATTCCTGCAGCTGTTCGAACAGATAGGAAACACGTACTCCCCGGTGATCGGTACGGCACTCTATACCGACACCGCTAAGATCAACGAGATCTTGCGCTCCCCGGCTGCGCTCAAAATCCTTCCTCGTGATGTCCGCTTCGCATGGGAAGTAAAACCGGTAGATGAAACGGGACAATATTTCCGACTCATCGCTCTCAAAGCAAATCGTCTCGGCGAACCCGCCTTGAACGGCGATGTTGTCACGGATGCACGTGCGGATAATAATGAGTACACAGGTAGAGCAGAGGTGTTGATTAAGATGAACTCGAACGGCGCACGTAGATGGGAAAAGATTACGCTAGAGAACATCGGTAGAGCGATTGCGATTGTACTGGATGGATATGTTTACAGCTTCCCGGTTGTAATGGATGTAATTACCGGTGGTAGCTCCCAGATTGCTGGAAATTTAACCAAGGAAGAAGCAGCGGATTTGGCTAATATCCTCAAGTCCGGTAAGATGCCGGCACCCGTTCGCATCCTCCAAATCGAAGTGATCGAACCAGCCAAATAATCTGCCATTTTGGCAGTCTTTACCTCTTGGCATAGGATTTGTTAATTAGAAATTGGATTTGAAAATTTTTAAAACACAAATACTATGTCAAAAGGTAATATTGGGGTAACGTCAGACAACATATTCCCCGTCATTAAGAAATTTTTGTATTCAGATCACGAGATCTTCCTCCGTGAATTGATCTCTAATGCCGTTGATGCAACATCGAAGTTAAAAACCCTCTCTTCCGTAGGCGAAGTGAAAGGCGATCTCGGTGACATCCGTGTACGCGTCACGATCGATAAGGCCAAGAAAACCCTCACCGTCTCCGATCACGGTGTCGGAATGACCGCTGAGGAAGTCGATAAGTACATTAACCAGATCGCGTTCTCCGGCGCGGAGGAGTTCCTCAACCGGTACAAGGACAAAACCGAAGCCATCATCGGTCATTTCGGTCTTGGTTTCTATTCCGCCTTCATGGTTTCCAAGAAAGTGGAGATCTTCTCGCAGTCCTACAAAGAAGACGCCAAAGCCGTTCACTGGTCTTGCGAAGGTTCACCCGAATACACGATGGAAGATACCATCAAAGCCGAACGTGGTACCGACATTGTCCTGCATATCGACGATGAGTTCAGTCAGTACCTCGAAGATGCAACCATCGAAGGGCTGCTTAAGAAATACTGCAAATTCCTTCCTGTCGAGATCGCTTTCGGTCATAAGAAAGAGTGGAAAGACGGTAAAGAGATCGAACTCGAAGAAGAGAATATCATCAACGATATCAACCCGGCGTGGACGCGTAAACCGACGGACTTAACCGAAGAGGATTACAGCAAGTTCTACCACGAGCTCTATCCCATGCAGTTCGATGAACCGCTCTTCCATATTCACCTCAACGTGGATTATCCGTTTAACCTCACTGGTATCCTCTACTTCCCGAAGATCAAGAGCAACCTCGACGTACACCGCAATAAGATTCAACTCTATTGCAACCAGGTATATGTCACCGACGAAGTGGAGAACATCGTTCCGGAATACCTGACCCTCTTACACGGCGTCATCGATTCACCGGACATCCCGCTCAACGTCAGCCGTTCGTACTTGCAGTCGGATAACAACGTCAAGAAAATCAGCGGATACATCACCAAGAAGGTTGCTGACAAACTCGCCGAACTCTACAAGGCCGACAAGGACGATTTCGCCAAGAAATGGGACGACATCAAGATGTTCATCCAGTTCGGCATGCTGACCGACGAGAAGTTCTATGAGAAAGCAACAACCTTTGCGCTGCTCAAGAACCTCAACGGCGAATATGCTCCGCTCCAGGAATACATGGATAAGGTGCGTGAGAACCAAGTGGACAAAGACGGAAACCTCGTCCTCCTCTATACCAACGATCCCGACGCGCATTACACCTATATCGAGCGTGCAAAAGCCAAAGGATACGATGTCTTACTCATGGACGGAGAACTCGACGTACATTGTATGTCGCAAGCCGAACAGAAACACGAGAAACTGCGTTTCGTGCGTATCGACTCCGACACCATCGAGAATCTCATCAAGAAAGAGGACACCGCCAAGGATACCTATACCGACGAGCAGAAAGAAGGTTTGCGGAAGGCGTTTGAAGGATTGCTGCCGAGTGATGCCGACAAACTGCGTTACAATGTAACCTGCGAAGCAGCTGCAGCTGACGCATTGCCTGTCTTCCTGACCCAAAACGAATTTATGCGCCGAATGAAAGAGATGTCCGCGCACCAGCAAGGTATGAACTTCTACGGAAACATGCCCGACAGTTACAACCTGGTGGTCAATACGAACCATCCGCTCATTCAGGAACTCGTCGCGAAGGAGACTTCCGAACAAGTAAATGAAGAGGTCGAGAAAGACGGAAAGAAAGAGACCGTCGTAAAAACGGTCTATTCGCTGGCGAACGAAGATGAGCGGCTCAAACAACTCATCGACATCGCCCTCCTCGCCTCCGGGCAACTCAAAGGCGAAGCGCTCGCCAAATTCGTCAACCGAAGTGTCGATTTGCTAAACGGTTAAAACGTTAAATTGTTGAATTGTAAGAAATGAGCCCTCAAGATGGGGCTCATTTTTTTTAATATAACATGTACATAAAATGAATTTTTTGCTAAAAATAATATACTATTTTTAAGATTTAGCATAAAATAATAAAGAAAGAGCACTTTCTATTAATTTTAGGTATTGTGTATGTTGGAATAAAGTAGTAATTTTGCACCCGATTTTGAAAATAAGGTACAAATCATAATGAATAAAAACAAATTTTCTCTATTTATTGTTACGCTCATGTGCACTTTGTGCGCATGGAGTCAGACGTCTGGTGGGGTGCATATGACCGAGGTTTCCGGCGTGGTGACAGATTTTCAGACGCGGGAGCCGTTGATCGGCGTGACGGTATGTGACAAGAATGATCCATCGAAAGGAACGGTAACGGATTTTGACGGACATTATACTATTTTGGTAGATACCCGTAAGCCGACGATGTTGATTTTTTCGTATGTGGGCTATGACACAGAGACGAGGTCGGTTAATTCGCTGACGAAAGAGGTTAATGTGCCGTTACTGACGCATAATGAGATTCTGGATGATGTTGTTGTGACGGCAGGTCGTTTTGAGCAAAGGTCAACCGATGTGACGGTGTCGATGGAATTGTTGAAGCCTCAAGCGCTTCGCAGCCAGGCTCCGACGGACTTATCGTCCACTTTACAGACGCTGCCGGGTGTGGAGATTATCGATAAACAGCCATCTATCCGTGGTGGTGGAGGCTGGACGTATAGCGTCGGTAGCCGTTGTCAGGTGTTGATGGATGGAATGTCTATTTTGAATCCGAAGACCGGTGAGATCAACTGGAATAACGTGCCGCTGGAGAACGTCGGCCAGGTGGAGGTGATCAAAGGAGCCTCGTCTGTGTTGTACGGTTCGTCTGCGCTGAATGGCGTGATCAATGTGCGCACTCAACGTCCGGGATCGAAGCCTGAGACGAAGATCAGCGGTTATGTGGGAGTATATGACAATTATAAGGAATACGCGTACACGGGAGCGCGTCTGCCGTTGTATTACGGCGCTGAGGCATCGCACTCGAGGCGAGTAGGTAATTTTGATATCTCGGGCGCCATCAGCGGCTTTAAGGATGAGGGATACCGCAAGCAGAGTTTCAACGACCGTGTTCGTCTGGGCGGAAATCTGACATACCACCAGCCGATGGAGGCCGGCAAATATATGACGATGGGTGCGAACGTGAATTACGTAGCGAACCAGTATGGTGATTTCTTCATCTGGCGCAGCCCGAAGGATCCTATTCATCCTTCGCCGCTGACGAATATGGGCCGTAAGGAGCATAATTTCAATATCGATCCGTTCTGGAACTACGACGATGCCGATAAGGGTATCTCTCATAAGATACGTGCCCGTTTTTACCTGACATCCGACAACCTGACGACGCCCTCTGCAACGATGAGTACGGAGGAGTTGGTTAAATGGGCCGTGCAGAGTTTTGACTTGGGAAAAGTGAAGGGTAAGTACGACGAATTCAAGGGTTATACGGATGGCGGAATGAGCACGGAGGATGCGCTTGTCCTGACGTTCAAAGATGTCGCTATTCCGGTAATGAACGAAGACTGGCTGGGGGCAGTGAAGAGCGGTATAGACCTGGTACAGAATGGTTTAGGCTATACGGGAACGGTAGCGGAGTTGCAGGACGCGGTAGCTTATGCGATGCATTTGCTGGCGAATAACGACCCGACGCGGCCGGAGTTGACGTACAACGGCTATCTGGATTATCAGTTTGCCAAACAATGGAACTCCGGTGTCCGTCTGACGACCGGTGTTAACTGGAATCATATCACGAATACAGCCAATATCACCGGTACGCACCATACGGATAACGTAGCGGCATACTTGCAGTACGACCACCGTATCGCGGATAAGCTGTCGCTGAGCGCAGGAATGCGTCTGGAGTATTACCGGATGGATGACCATTATAAAGAGGCGAATATCCAGATCGGCAAGTGGCTCTGTCCGGTGCGTCCGGTTTTCCGCGCAGGTCTGAACTGGGAGATATACAAGGCGGGATTCCTTCGTGCGAGCTTTGGTCAGGGCTATCGTAACCCGTCCATTACGGAGAAATTCGCCCGTAAGGATATCGGCGGCGTAGGTGTTTATCCGAATCACGACATCAAGCCGGAGTCGGGCTTTAATGCGGAGATCGGTTACAAGCAGTTGTATAAGTTCGGTCCGATCACGGGTACGTTAGACGTGGCAGCCTTCTATACGGAGTATAGAAACATGATCGAGTATCAGTTCGGTTTGTTCCGGAACTCGGATTTCACGATGATCAACTCGATGGATGACGTGGTTAGTGAGGCGCAGAAGATGATCGACGATATCAAAACCACCAAATCGCTGAGTAATGCCGGCATTGGTATCGGTGCGCAGTTTGTGAACGTCAACCACGCTCGTATCTACGGCTGCGAGGTTAGTACGGCAGGTAAGGTAGATATCCGGAAAGAGATGGGTCTGCGTTACTCGATCGGTTATACCTTCACGGAGCCGGAGGATATGGATAACGCGAAGCGTATCGAGGAAGAGAAGACCTATACTGATCCGCTACAGATGAAGAACAAATCCAACGACTCCAAGTATCTGAAATACCGCAATAAACACTCGTTCAAGACGACGATTGATTATAACTATAAGTGGTTGTCGCTGGGTATCAATATGATGTACCGCAGTAAGATGCTGGCGGTGGATTATATCATGGTGGATGAGCGCGAGAAGGCAGAGCCGGATCTGATGGATTATGCCCGTAAGTTCATCTTCGGTTACGAGGATGGTGTCTCGCTCCACGACTACTGGATGAGTCATAATACAGGTGTTTTCACGATGGATCTGCGCGCTTCGGTGCGTTTCAAAGAGCACGTGGAGGTTCAGTTCCTGATCAATAACCTGCTGAATACGGAGTATAGCTACCGTCCGATGGCTCTGGCGGCTCCGCGTACGTTTGTGTGCAGAATGAATATTACGTTGTAAGTATATGAAGAAGATTTTTACTACATTTATAATGGCTTGTGTGCTGGCGGTATCGGCGATGGCGGTGTCGGTGAATGACGCATCGGGTGTGTACCAAGGGACGCTGAATATCGGCGGGGACGATTATCCGAATGAAGAGGTGTATATCCTGCCGGGCGTAACGGCTAACACGATCACGTTTGTGCTGCCGGATTTTAAGTTCAGCGGAGTTCCGTTGGGTGACATCGTACTGGTGAATATCCCGATGAACGGGAGTGGCCAGTTGACGCTGAATAACCGTCCTTTGTATATTAAAGCCATCAATGAGCATGCGGAGGTGTCGATGGTAAACGGAAGCCAGATTAACGGGACAATTGCGAACGTGACGCTTTCTATTGAAGCCGGTCTTCCGGAGCCGATTCCGGTGCTTTTTAACGGAAACAAGGTGACAAAACGCAATTATGAGCTTAAGAATGGCGGTTTCGAGGGCGGATGGAGCAATAACGAGCCTACCGGATGGCACTCGTTTCCTTCGGCTACCGGTAGTTTTGCTGGTTTCGTGAACGGCACCGGACAGTTCTCTCAGAGCACGGACGTTCGTCCCGGAACTACAGGCTCTCACAGCGTGAAGATTCAGACAAAAATTACCTTAGGCGCGAAAGGTAATGGTAACTGTACGAATGGTCAGATCAATGCAGGATCCACTACCGCTACAGATGCGAATGGCAACTACAACTTCTCCGATCCTTCCAATAACGGCTATAATACAGAGTTCGTTGGTCAGCCGGATTCGCTGGTGTTCTGGGCAAAATATATCCCTGGCGGAGGAAGCGTTACGGATAATTCCAATAAAGCTCGTGCAAATGCGGTCATTACGCAGAATGCACGCTACCAAGATCCGGAGACCGGTTCATATGGATCGGTCAAGGTGGGTAACGCAGAGATTAACTATTCCGCCACCAGTTCGAAGGGTTGGCAGCGCCTCTCTACACCGTTCGTTTATACTTCGTTAGATCCTAAGACAGCGGCCTATATCTTGGTTACTTTCTCTTCCAATGCCACTCCGGGCGGTGGTAATGCATCCAAAAATAGCCCGGATGTCGTTTATCTGGACGACGCGGAGATTATCTATAACCACGCATTGTCGACGTTCAAGATGGGGAATCAGCAGATTTCGTTCTCGAATGGTCACGCCAATACAACTGCGGAGTTCAGCGATAGCGATTATACTTTTGCGGCAACGACGAACGGTAAGGCGGCGAAGTCTTTTATCGGCTTTGACGAGGAGCACAATCAGGTACTTGTTTATGTAGTAGCAGATAGTTATTCGCAGGCAAAGGCATACTCCGTCTATACGCTTCAGATGGCAGAGCCGGTTCGCGATACCGAGTATGCCTATTCGGCTACGACCTGCGCTAATGAGCCGTATTCGGATGAGTTGTTTTCGAACTTGAGTGAAGCGGGTAGCTATACGACGCGAATCCCGAATTCGAAGGGGGGGGATTCGATTATCACGCTGACGCTGAGTGTACTGCCGACTTATACTATCCCTGCTGAAGCAACGATCAATATGGGCGAGACCTATACATGGCAGGGAACGGAATATAAAGACTTGCTGCCGGGCGAGTATAACTATTCGGTAATGAAGAAGACTGTTTCCGGTTGTGACTCCTTACTCACGCTCCGATTGACTGTTAAGCCGATTCCGTACTTCTTCGAAGAGTCGCAGAGCGCGTGTCAGAACGAAGAGTTCGTATGGCATGGCAGAACCCTGCCGACAGCGCAGATAGGCGAGTTTGTTGTGTATGACTCCTTGAAATCGGCATATGGCATGGATTCCGTTTATCGGTTCAGTTATTCGGTGTCCCGTACTTATCGCTTTGAGGAGACAAAGTATGTCAACGAAACGGATCTCGTATGGCGCGGCCGGATTATAAAAGACATCCCGCAGGCTGCGGAGCCCTATTTCTTTTACGACAGTTTGCAGACCATTCAAGGTTGTGACTCGGTGTTTGTGTTGAAACTCTTTGTGTCTGATATCCCGGTGACTTACGGTGCGTATGAAGCTTTCGTATGCGAGGGTGAGCAGGTGAAGTTTGAGGGAGTGAAATATGGTGAGGCCTTTGACGGCGAGGTGCGTGTATCGCAGCCGAATATCTACGGAGGCGACTCGATTGTGCATCTGACGGTGACTGTGCTGCCGTCCTATATCGTCGATGAGTACATGACCATGACAGTAGGCGAAGCACAATACTGGGAAGGATGGAACCTGAGTTCGATGCCTGTAGGCCTGTATGAGATGGAGGCGACGTATTATACGGTCGATGATTGTGACTCTACTGTTGTGCTGCATTTGACGGTACAAGAAGAAACCGTTCAGACCGGTCTGCCGAGTCTCCCGAAATCTGCGGGAAAGGTGCAGAAAGTGCTATACAACGGAAAACTCTATATCATCCGCAAGGACGAACATATATATGATATTTTAGGTAAAAAAATTAAATAAATTATTCCAACAATGAAAAAAATTTTTACAACTCTTTTTGCCGGGCTGATGATCTCGGCGCAAGTAATGGCAGTCTCTATCATGGATGTCTGCGGTAAGTATGACGGCACTCTGTTGCTTGATTCTGAAGAATATCCGGGCAGCGAAGTGTACCTCTTTCCGGGTGTGACGGACAACACCCTCACATTTGTTCTGCCGGACTTTAAATACAACGGTGTAAGCCTGGGTAGTATTGTTCTGCCGAATATCACGATGTCGGAGGACGGTAAGTTCTCGATTAAGGAGACTACTCTCTATCTGCAAGTTTTGCTGAATCTGCGTGCGACTATCAATATCCTGCCTTCCTATGAGGAAGGTGGTAAGACGTACACATCGCAGGCTACGGCGAGTCAGGCAGGTATTGTTCTGGAGATTGCTGAGCCTACAACCCTTCCTGAACCGATTATCGTTTGTTTCGCAGGAGATGCTGTTCGCTCGAACAACTATGCTCTGCCGAACGGCGGTTTCGAGGGTGCATGGACCAATAACGAGCCTGCCGGATGGCACTCGTTCGTATCGGCTACCGGAGAGTTAGCCAACCTTGTAAAAGGAAATACAGAGCAGTTTGTTCAGTCAAACGAAGTGCGTCCTGGTTCCAATGGTCAGCATAGTGCTGTGTTGTCATCCAAAAACATCTTCGGCGTGAACGCCAATGGAAACTGCACCAATGGTCAAATCTATGCAGGTTCAATTGATGCTTCTTTAGCAAGCGCCAACTACAATTTCTCCGACCCGGATAGCGTATTCAATACGCCGTTCCATGGTCGTCCGGACTCCATCGTTTTCTGGGCTAAGTATATCCCCGGTGACCGCAATGCTTCTAATGCGGCTAACCAGGCTCGTCTGAATGCCGTTATCACTACGGACGCCCGTTATCAGGATCCGGAGGACGATCCTGCCAAATACAACGATGTACGTCTCGCTGCCGGTTTTGTGAATTACTCGGCAACTTCCGATCTCGGATGGCAACGTATCTCTGTGCCTTTCGTATATGATCCGGCAAACTTGGACAAAGAGCCGGCATATATCCTCACCACCTTCACAACGAACATGGTTCCCGGCGGTGGTACCGGAACGAAAGATCAACCGGACAAGGTATATCTGGACGATGCAGAGTTGGTTTACAACAACCGTATTTCTCTCCTTGCCCGCGGCGGCGAAGCAATCGGTTTTGATGGAACTTCTTTCAAAATTCAGGAAACCTATTGTGACTCTTGCGGTGAATTCACCTCTCTGGGAACCGGTATCTCTACTCAGGCATTCTATGCTTTTGACGCTCTTCATAAATGTGTATTCGTTTATGTCATTGCAGATGACTACGCTCAGTCCGGTAAATATAACCTTTATCGTGTAGATTTTACGGATACGAATGCCGAGGGTACTTCTCTTGATCCGAAGGAGCCTGAGATACAGGGCATCGAGGAAACTATTACTCACGAAGCGCGCTTTGAGAAAGTGCTGATCAACGGTCAGCTCTTCATCCGCTCCAACGACGCATGGTACAATGTTTCCGGCGTGCGCGTTAAATAAAAATCAATAGAATAGTGAAACGTTTAATTCTTTCAATACTGCCGTTATTGGTAGGCTGCGCACTCTCTGCGCAGACCTACCACGACGGCGTTTGGTATTCGATCTATGACGATGCCACGCATACGATGAATACCCAGGGTGACTATGAGACCGGAGGTGTTTTTGCGCCTACGACCGGTACACTCAATGTCAAGTGGCGGTACGAGTGGATTGATTGGTGGGGAGTCGCCAGAAAGATCGATACGGATGTGTTGGAGTCTGCCAATGGAGGTAGTTCGACAAATAAAGTGGGTTCGTTTCAAGAGAAAACAGGCAATGGTAGTGATGTAACCGAGGCTTTCGATATCAGCACAAACATTAACTGGATTAAGTTCAACCGTACAGGATTGCCAACCCACAAGGTACATGTCTATCACATCGACATCCCGCTTGCGAAACATATTCTTCTCGCTTCTGGAGACTATGGTACGGCTACAGCCTCTTATGACTTCGGCGAGCAGGACGTACTCTCTACCTCGGAGCCGTATAAGGTAAATCTCCGTTCGTTCCTTTCTGCGGGCAATATTACGGTGACATCTTCCAATCCGGGAATCTTCCATATTGGTTCGGCAGAAGCTACAGATCCGATTGTCTATGCGGTAGGTGCCAATGCCTGCGCCTCGGCTAACGGAACGGCTGACGCTGCTTCCGGTTCGGCTCTCGGTAAGATTGCCAACTACGCTTTCCCGGTTTATTTTACTCCGAAGGAAGAAGTTGCATATTCGAGCGTCATCACGATCACCGATGGCGTATCTACGGCTACTATTACCCTTTCCGGTACCGGACGTAAGTTGGATCAGACAATTACCTGGGATCCGGAGACAACCCTCCTCTCCAGTGAATCTATCGCTCCTGCAACGGCTTCTTCTGAACTGGAGGTGACCTATACTTTTGCTCCGGAAGGCATCGTAGATTTTGCAGACGGAGTCTTCTCTATTCTCAAGGATGGCGAGGTGACTATCACCGCAGCGCAAAGTGGTAATGAGATCTATAACGCAGCTGAATCCGTAGCTAAGACCTTTACGATCTTCCCTGCGGTGACTTACAACACGTACGAGGCATCAGTCTGCGAGGGTGAGGCGTATATCGATGCGCATTTCGGCGTCCTGACCGAGGAGGGGCTTTACACGGATACGATTCCTAATGCTTTCGGCGGTGATTCGATCATCAGTCTGAGCCTGTATATACATCCGCTCTTTGCTTCGGAGGAGACGTCCTCTCATTATCTTGGTTTGGCCGGCGAATGGCAAGGCGTGGACCTGAGTCTCCTTCCGCTGGGAGACACTACACTCGTAGCGGCTTATAACTCTGCTTACGGATGTGACTCTACCTACACGCTTCACATGTCGGTGCTGCCGAATCCGACTGTTTTTGGCGCTGATACCTTGGATGTCTGTGATGGCGATTCGGTATTCTTCCATGGGCGCAAATATACGGCTGATGCAGTAGATACCATTCTCTTGGAAGAGAAGAATATCTTCGGCGGAGATTCGATCGTTGTGCTCGTAGTGAATACTCATCCATTGTATCTTGACGAGGCGGAGCAGACGATCATGGTAGGCGATACTACGCCATGGCAAGGAATAGACCTCAGTCTCCTTCCGCTTGGCGATACCACTCTCGTGGCAGCTTATAGCTCTGCTTATGGATGTGACTCCGTTTATACGCTCCATTTGTCGGTTATACCGAGACCTACCACTTACGGCAATGACACTTTGTTTGTATGCGCCGGAGAGACGGTCGAGTATAACGGCAAGACGTACAAGCGTTCGACTCAGGAAGAAGTCGTGCTCCCGGGGGCGAATATCTATGGTGGCGACTCTATCGTCTCGCTTGTGGTGACTGTACTTCCGGCAATGCGCGTGAAGAGTTCGCTGACCATCGCGGAGGGAACCGAAGAAGTATGGCAGGATATAGACCTCAGTCTCTTCCCCGCGGGTGACTCGACGCTGACGGTTACCTATCCTACGATCCATGGTTGTGACTCGACCTTCATCCTCAACCTGACGGTGATTGTCGCAACGCCGACCGGCATCCATGACGTACAAGAAAAGGCTCGCGCGGCGGAAAAATTCTTCCTTAACGGGCAACTCTATATTCGCAAGGACGAGCGGTTATACACCCCGCAAGGCGCCTTGATTGAGACGAAGAAAGAGGACTAACGAAAAAGAAGCGGCCGTTGTGAGGTGACCCCAAAAAGTTGGACGGATTAATAAATCTATTTGACTTGATTTTGA
>CAMIZK010000039.1 GCA_946403315.1 uncultured Bacteroidales bacterium
AGCGTCTGGATGGCCGTAAGACGACGGAGATCCGTCCGATCTGGTGCGAGGTAGGCTACCTGCCCGGCCCTCACGGAAGTTCGATCTTCACCCGTGGTGAAACGCAGAGTCTCAGTACCGTTACGCTCGGTACAAGTCGTGATGAGAAGATCGTGGACGAGGCTTTGATTCAAGGCACGGATAAGTTCCTGCTGCATTATAACTTCCCACCGTTCTCAACGGGTGAGGCCAAAGCCGCTCGTGGTGTAGGTCGTCGTGAGATCGGTCACGGAAACTTGGCTTGCCGTGCGCTGAAGAATATGATTCCGGAAGATTTCCCGTACACCGTACGTGTCGTATCTGATATCCTTGAGTCGAACGGTTCGAGTTCCATGGCCACCGTTTGTGCCGGTACGCTGGCATTAATGGACGCAGGTGTTCCGATGAAGAAGCCGGTCAGCGGTATCGCAATGGGCCTGATCTCGGAGAACTCCGGTAAGAACTACGCTATTTTGAGCGATATTCTCGGTGACGAGGATCACTTAGGCGATATGGATTTCAAGACCACGGGTACGAAGGACGGTTTGACCGCTTGCCAGATGGATATCAAGGTGGACGGTTTGAGTTACGAGATTCTCGAGAACGCGTTGGCACAGGCACACGAGGCACGTATGTACATCTTAGGTAAGATCCTTGAGTGCATGCCGGCTCCGCGTGCAGACCTCAAGCCGCACGCTCCGCGTATCGTTTCCTTCTATATCCCGAAAGATATGATTGGTGCAGTCATTGGCCCGGGCGGTAAGATCATCCAGGGTATCCAGGCCGAGACCGGCGCTGTCATCTCGATCGACGAAGACGAGAAGGGCGGTAAGGTAGAAGTAGCAAGCAACAACGGCGAACAGATGCAGGCAGCGATCGCGAAGATCAAAGCTATTGTGGCTCTGCCGGAAGTAGGCGAGGAGTATGACTCGGTCGTTAAATCTCTCATGCCTTACGGTTGTTTCGTAGAGTTCATGCCGGGTAAGGAAGGTCTGCTGCATATCAGCGAGATCGACTGGAAACGCTACGAGACCATGGAAGAGACCGGAATCAAGGAAGGCGATCATATCCGTATCAAGTTACTGGAGATCGATCCGAAGACCGGTAAGTTCCGTTTGAGCGCTCGTGCCTTGAAGGAGAAACCGGAAGGATATGTAGAGCCGGAGAAACGGGAACGTCCTCGTCGTGAGGACCGTGACGGCGCTAAACTGGACAGAGGTCCGAGACCGGAACGTCGTGGACCGAGACCGGGTAAAGGCTAATGGCTAATGGCTAATGGCTAAAGGCTAATGTATATAAAAAAATAGGACTCCGATGAGAGTCCTGTTTTTTTGTGCCCTGTAAGATGATTACTTAGCGATACGTACACTTACTTTCGGCAGGAACTGCTCGCAGTACTCGAAGATAATGATCAGCGAAGCGAACAAGATCGGGAGCGCGAGGAGAACACCGTTGAGTGCGAAACATGCGATAAAGCCCAGCAAGAGGGTGATGCATATCAAGCCGGCGTAAACGAACCAGTAACCCTCTTGTGCTTTGATAGACTCATACTTCTGCGTGAGAATGGTAGCTGCTTCGAGCATACCCCAGAAAAGGAACAGGAGTGCGCTGAACATAAGGGCTTCGATGTTGGTCAAGAACACGATGGAGAAGAGCAACAAGAAGGAGGTCTTCAGAAGCATGCTGATATCCTTCATGCCATCGAGATACCATGCAGCGCAATGGGCGATTGCACCGAATAACATAAACAAGCCGATGAGCCATAATTGACGCGGGTCATTAATAGCCAAAAGGCAGATAGAAGTGATAAACACCATCAAACCGTAAACGGCTTTCATCAATTTTGCATCTAATTTAATTTGCATAATTGTAAAAAATTTAAATTGTTAATATTGAGGTTAACTAAAAATCTTTCTTCCAGATGATACCGAATCCCTGGATGGTAGAAGCCTGTCGCAAGGAGTATTTATCGACGGTATGGGTATAGCCTTTGAGTCGCCATTGTCCGTCTTCGGTAAGGAGCACTTCGACATCGAGATCGCCGAAGAAAGGCTGGTTGGACACATCGTTGTACCGATAGCCGAAGTTACCGTTGATGACGAGCCGGTCCACCGGTTGGAGTTGGAAGTTCGCTTCATACTCCTGACTGGCATCGGCACCTTCTCCTTCGGTTCGAATGGCGACACCAAGGGTAAGCATGTTCGTCAGTTTGGACAGCCAGGCGTTGATCTGGCCGGTGACGGTGGACGAGAGCAGCGAATAGGTGGAGTTAAGCGTCGCATACTCCGCCCGGTTCATATAATCGGGTGTAAAGAAACGATTAAAGACGAGCAGATAGATGACCTGTCGCATAAGCATCTCGTCGGTGTTGATGACCTGCTTGACCTGCTGTTGGATGGACTGATCCGACATTGGGAACTCCAAAGAGAAGTTGAGGATGGGGTTATTGAGCGGTCCGGTCATATGCAAGCAGGTGAAGACCGGTATGTTGGTGCGAGTGGTAGCCAATTGGCTGACATCATCGCCGAAGAGGTCTTTGAGGTTAGCCGTGGCCCGGTACTTAGCCGTGACATCCATCTGAGGGTTAGACGCGTTACCGGAGAAGACGATGGTAGAACCGGAACCGACAACGAAATCCTTATGGATAACGTTAGCGACGGTATAGGTCATTGTACCGCTTTCCATCTCGTAGGAACCGAAGAGTCCGGTGTTGCCGGTCTGGGTGTCATAGTTGAGTTGCAGCGCTCCACTGCCGCGTGCCTGGAGCACATCTCCGTTCCGTTCGCCTAAGACGAGTTGGAACAAGAGGAACGGGTTGACATCGATGTTCAGTTTGAGCACACACCGTCCATCGGGTATATAAAACGTCCTTTTGCGCACTTGTTGTGGCAGGTCGATATTATCCAGATCCGTTTCCACGACGGCGACGGTATCCTGTTTCGGATGCTCGACGAAATGAATGAAGTTGGATTCGTATGCCGAAGAGGCATTATCGATGCTGAAGCGGAACTTGGAGTTTTTGGACGTCTTGGCAGTCGCCGCAACGAGGATATCTTTGTCTTTGCCGGTGATATCCACATGTCCGTCTGCAAAGACCGTTCCCTGGATCATCTCACCGGGGATGTTGGAATTGAAGACAAGTGCGTCATGGGCATCGACGTGCAAGTCAAGGTGGTAGTCTTTGAATCCGTCATGGCGAATAGCACCGTCTATCTCCACGGGATTTCCGTAAGCGTCGGTCAGATGGACGTTAGGGAAGCGGATGGCAGTGGTATCCATCAAGATGGAGTCACTTTCTATCGTATAACGCACGTTATTCCACGGAATGGTAAGCGACGAATGGTGCGCTTTGGTCTGCAGCAGCACATAAACGTTTCGGTCCTTTTTCTGCGGGATGTTTCCCACCACGATTCGTCCGGAACCTTCACCGTCCAGGCTGTCGATGACCGAATGGGTCCAATGGTTAATAAAATCCAAAGGCACATGATTAGACATCATATCGAGTTCCCAGTGACCGGATGCGAAGTTGGCTTCACCGTCCAAGGCAACGACGCGTCTGTCGGGTCGATCCACATCGGCATGGAAACGCAATTCAGGCGGCAGGATTGAGTCACCGATTTGTCGTGTCGGATAGACGTGAAGATCCACATCCGCTTCGCCGAAATAGCAGTTATTGAGTCCAAAGGAGTCAATATGAATGAGCGATTCGACATGCGGTTGACCGAATATTCCGGTTATATCTGCGTTTCCGGTCATCAGACCGTTAAAGATGATGATCTGCTTAGGCAGCACAAAGGGGATGGCATAAGACGCGTCTATCTGCTGCAATCCGATGGTGAGTGTGTCGGTAGGTCGTTCCGAAGCCATACCATGTGCACGGATAAACTGACCGGCACCGGCGAAGGAGAAATGGTCAATTTGCAGCGACGACTCAGCGACACAATAGGTCATCTGACTTTCGCTAAGCGTATAAAGCGAATCGCGTAGAATGAGTTCAGACGGCATGAAATGCAGTTCGACAAGCGGTTTCTTGGCATACTTGGAGAAATGCGTGATCAGGCCTATGTCACCACTGTAGTTTCCTTCCCATTCGGCGAACAGTTGTGCCGCATAACTCTCTTTGGCGGTCAACAGTTCCGCAGGGATCTTCTCTATGATCTGTGCCTGACGATTGAAGGACAAGTTGGTAAGCAACGAGTCATTGACGGCACTGGTAGAGAAGTCGAGTTGGGTGTTATCCACCTCCGCCGATACGCGGAAATCCAAGGTATTCTCCTTGGTCTGAACCGTAACGAGCAAGTCATGGATCGGTGTTCCATTCGCACGCACACCGGGCGCAAAGAACCGCATGTTGACGAACGGCTGCGGTGCAAAGCGGGACGTGGAAGGCGAGAGGGACAGGTCTGCCGCTAAGGAGGAATGGTCAGAGATGGTGACCGGTGCCTCAAAGAGACGCTGCACTTCACGCAGTCTTTCTCCTTCCGCACGGAGGGAGAGAGAGACGGGAGTCCATTTGGCAGTAGGTGCGTCGATGACGGTCGGCAGATAATGGTGCATCATCGATTGGAGCGCAGGAAGGAGATCGGCATAACGGAACTCACCGTCTGCCTGCACATGGAGGTTGTCGGAGTTAAGCGAGATCGATTTGGCCTTATCCGACGAAGCCGAAGTGACGAGTGTCAACTGCTTCAAAAGTATCGAGTCATAGCGAGTCGCCAATGCCAAGGAGTCAATGACCACATAACCGCTTATCTCATCCACCTGCGCACCGTTCAAATCCACATTCATGGCGAAGGATGTCTCCACACCGGGTTGACCGTCTTCCGTGAACGGTGAGGAGTCAAAATGATGGCAGATGAGATTGAAGTTCATCTCCGGGTTCGTGGACTGCACGTTGACGATACCGTTAAAATCGACTTTGATATGCGGATCATCGATGGAGCTGCTACCACGGAATAACTGCGGTTCATAACGACCGTCGAAATGCAGATCGTTGAAAGTGTAGTTGTTGTACGTCAGTTGTTTGACGTGCGCCTTGGTATCACCGAACACTTCTCCGTTCACGATCTCACCTTTCGAATCAAAATCGACGGTCATGGTGGTGATCTTCGGATTATTGAGCAGTTTGCCCAATCGGAAGTTCCGGCTGACCAGTTTCAGATCGTATTGGGTATGCGTGAAGTCGGAGTCCGACACAAGTGTTCCGTTGGTGGATATAGCTCCCAGAGCGGTTCGAAAACCACCGTGCAAGGTAAGGTCATGCAGTCGTCCTTCCAATGTGCCGCGGTAATGGATATCGCCCAAGCGATGCACAGTCGGCGGCAAAAGGGTCGGACGGTTGTTGAGTTGCGAAAGAAAATCCTGCAACCGTGCCGCATTCGTCTGCAGATCGGTCAGGTTCGCCTCCAGATAGGTATTTTCCAGATCCGGCATGCCGGTGATACATACGTGACCGGCCAGGACAGGATGATTGTTATAATGCAACTCGATGTTCTCGCAGCAAAGCGAATCATGTGTTCCACGGATGGTACCATCCAACACAAACGGGGAACGCATTCCTTTCATCTTGGGCACAAAGAGCGCTATATCGGCCGGGATGATTTCCGCCTTGCGGAAGTTAACGGCGTAGGTTGTCTCCTGCACCCTTTGTTCCTCGGTCATGGTAGAGTCGGACGGGATACGCACCTCGATACCGCTCATATCAAGATGAGACTGCGCCAACTGTGCTTTAAGCGTAGGCAGGCTGAGGACCGAATCGTTTTGTATCAACCGTGCGCTGAGATCCTGCACCACGAAGGGCTTGACGGTAGGATCGGAGGGTTTGTCTATCTGCAGCGCCAGCCGACGCACTTGTGCATCCAGAGAGTTGGCTTTTAACTCATTGAGGTCCATCGAGGCATGAGAAAGCAACATGTTATACTCTCCGTAGGTCACATGGACGGAGTCTAAGGTGATATCCTGTACTGCCAGCAGTTGATCGGAGGGTTCTTCGGAAGAAGCAGAGGGTTTGTTCAGTCCCAAGCCATCCACAAAGAATTGGTAGTTCCACTCCCCGTTTTGCTCATAGAGTTTGACCACCGCCTTGTTTACGTTCGCATGGGAAAAACGCACCTCGTTATGCAACAAGGACAAGGGTTTAAAATGAACGTACAGTTCATCGATGTAGCAAAGGGTATCTTGGTTAAGGTCCTCCAGATAGATATCATGGATGGAAATACGTGCCGGAAAATGATAGTTCACTTCCCCCACATGGGCATTGGTACCCAAGGCTTCGGCAAACTCTTCCGTGGCCCATTGAACGGCGGCTGTCTGCACACGGTCACTCATCAGCGCCGCGGTGAACATGATCATCACCAGCAGTAAGCTGACCAGAAATACCCCTATTATGTACAAAGCACGTCTCATTCAAACACTTTTAGGCGTGCAAAGATACGAAAAAATTTTCGTATACACAAATAATTCAAGAAAATTTGCATTTTTTTACAAAAAAATTTGGTCAATTAAAAAAAAAGCAGTAATTTTGCAGTCCGTTTTGAGCCTCTGGCGATTGCATTAGGACCATAAAGGCGAAAGGCGAAGGGTTATAGGCGAAAGTTCATTAGCCATTAGCCACTCACCATTAGCCATTATAGTGCCGAATAGTAGTAAATGCTCCAAACGTTAGTAAGGATCCATATAAAAAGGTAACGAAATGGATTTATTGAAAGTAGCTGAGCAAGCATTTGCCGGCGAGAAAAAAGAATTTCCTGCATTCAAGGCAGGTGACCAGATTACGGTAGGATACCGTATTAAAGAAGGTAACAAAGAGCGTGTTCAGGAGTTCCGCGGTGATGTAATCTGCATCCATGGTAGCGGTGACAAGAAACGCTTCACAGTTCGTAAGATGAGCGGCAACGTTGGTGTAGAGCGTATCTTCCCGATGGACAGCCCCTTCATCGAGAGCATTACAGTGAACAAGTACGGTAAAGTACGTCGTGCTAAACTGTACTACCTGCGTGAGCGCACGGGTAAGAAAGCCCGCATTCAAGAGCGCCGCGTTAAGTAAAAAGCTCAAACAAACAGGGGTTCCGAAAGGTTCCCCTTTTGTTTTTTTTCAGAGGCAAGTAGAGGGTAAGTAAGGGTAATATCGTATCCCACCCACCCTTATAATATATATAAATATATATTATCCCGTGATTTTGAATTTTGTTTCAATTAGAGAGTCCATATAAACCGACAGGAGACCAGCCGGAAGCGATCAAGGCATTGGTGGAAGGTGTGAAAGCCGGCGCAGAAGCGCAGGTGTTATTAGGTGTGACCGGAAGCGGTAAGACGTTTACGGTAGCTAATGTGATCAAGGAATTAAACAGACCCACCTTGATCATGAGTCACAACAAGACCTTGGCGGCACAGTTGTACTCGGAGATGAAGGCTTTCTTTCCGCATAACGCGGTGGAGTATTTCGTGAGTTATTACGATTACTACCAGCCGGAAGCCTATATCCCGAGTACGGACACCTATATCGACAAGGACCTAAGCATCAACGAAGAAATCGACCGTCTCCGTCTATCTGCCGTAGCTGCTTTACTGAGTGGTCGGAAGGATGTGATTATTGTGAGTTCCGTGAGCTGTATCTACGGTTTAGGGTCTCCGCAGGATTTCACGGCGAATGTCGTGGAGTTGAAACGAGGGGACGTCATTCCGATGGACACCTTATTAAAACAACTCGTGGGCGCGCAGTACGTGCGTAATGATATAGAACTCGCGCGCGGACGTTTCCGCGTCAAAGGCGACACGATCGATATTGCGCTGGCTTATGCGGACTATGTGGTGCGGATAGAGTTCTTTGGCAATGAGATAGACGCTATCTTGACCGTCGATCCGTTAAGTGGACAGGTATTGGAAGAGTTTGACCATTATAACTTAAGTCCGGCAACGATCTTCCTGACGAGTGCCGATCGAATTGCGGCAGCCAAGGAACAGATTAAGGCGGATCTGGACAAACAAATCGCGTATTTTATCGAGATAGGTGAAGAGTTATACGCAAAGCGTATAGAGGAACGGGTGAAGTACGATTTGGAGATGCTGGATGAACTCGGTTATTGTTCCGGTGTAGAGAACTACAGCCGGTATTTCGACGGTCGTGAACCGGGCACACCACCCTATTGTCTGTTAGATTATTTCCCGAAAGATATGTTGCTTGTCATCGACGAGAGTCACGTGACCGTTCCGCAGATACGCGGCATGTACGGAGGTGATAAAGCCCGCAAGGACAATCTCGTCACATATGGATTCCGCCTTCCGGCGGCACGGGATAACCGACCGTTGAAGTTCGAGGAGTTTGAGCAGAAGACGGGTCAGACGATCTATGTGTCGGCGACACCGGACGAGTATGAACTGGAGCGAAGCGAAGGAATTGTGATTGACCAGTTGATTCGTCCGACAGGCCTGTTGGATCCGGAGATAGAGGTGAGACCGACGAAGGATCAAGTGGATGACTTAATGGATGAGATCAAGTTCAGGATTCACAGGAATGAGCGGTGCCTGGTAACGACGCTGACCAAACGAATGGCAGAGGAGTTGGATGAGTATCTGCGCAAATACCGGATTAAGTCCGCGTATATCCACAGCGATATTGATACCATTGAACGCGTCAAGATCATGGAGGATCTGCGCAAAGGCGAGTACGATGTGTTAGTGGGTGTGAACTTACTGCGAGAGGGTCTGGATTTACCGGAAGTGAGTCTGGTAGCGATTTTGGACGCTGATAAGAGCGGTTTCTTGCGCGACCAACGAAGCCTGACACAAACGGTAGGTCGTGCCGCACGACATATTCACGGTAAAGCTGTGCTGTACGGCGATAAGATCACGCCGGCGATGCAGGCGACGATCAACGAGACCAACCGTCGTCGCGCGATCCAGATGAAGTATAACGAGGAGCATGGGATTGTTCCGACGCCGATTAAGAAAGAGATCAACACGAGTGCTTTGGCGGGATTGTATAAAGATCCGGAAGAAGAAAAACGCAAACTGACCGAAAGCATCAAAGCCGGTTGGAAGAATGCCGAATGGCAGAAGATGGATGCGAAGAAGTTAGAGAAAGCGATAGACGAGAAACGCAAACAAATGCTCGCCGCAGCAAAAGCGACGGACTTTGAGACCGCCGCTTTCCTACGAGACGAAATGCTCGAGATGCAGAATCGACTGCAAGCAATCAATGGTTAATTTATTCCTCTTGATTTCCTATTGGGTATTCCGCCAAGATCGTTGCCGAATAAGGAGCTACATCTACTTGTCCGTACGGGCCGAACTCCACTCCCCATGCCTGTGCATATCCATCAACAGCCAGCACGATACACTCACCTTCCATCTTCGGTAAGTCACAAGTTACCGTTTTATCACTACCGTTCAGGATAACAAGAAGAGACTTCGCGGTGTCAATACCTTCGAGGTCTTTGATGCGATAAATGATGACTTGGTCATTGTCTGCGTCGAGAAACTCCACATGTTCTTTCACCGCTTCGGCGCTGCCGAGACGGAAACCTTTGTGCGCACGGCGGATAGCAATCATCTGCTTGTAGTATTCAAACAAATCTGCGTATTTCTCTTTGTTCTCCCAGGGGATGATATTGATCGAATCGGGACTTTGGTAACTGTTGTCAATACCGCGTTTGGTACGGTATAGTTCCTCACCGCCGTAGATAAACGACATACCTTGCGAAACAAGCACCGCCGTTTGTGCAAGTTTGTTCATGCGCAGGCGGGTTTCTTCGTTGACACCTTTCGTGGACACCTCGATACGATCACGCAGACAATAGTTGTCATGGCAAGTGATATAAGACACGTGCTGCATCGGTTCGCCGGACCATTCCGGACAAGCGATCAGACCACGCATGACGTCCTTAACACCTGCGGGATTACCGGAAGCGAAGCCGGGATCATGGTCAAAGGGAGAGCCAATGAGGGCGTTGCGGATATCATCACTGAACGCACCTACACGCGGCATCTTATAGGTCCATTGTTTCATAGCGAGATCTTCGTAAGGATAGGCAGGCGACATCGCTGCCCAACCTTCACCATAGGTGAGAATAGTCGGATCGATCTCATCCAGCGCCGCACGGATAGCCTTCATGGTCTCCTGGTCATGGATTCCCATAAGGTCGAAACGAAAACCGTCGATGTGGTACTCGCGTGCCCAGTAGCAAACAGATTCTACCATGAACCGGCGGTACATCTCATGGTCGGAAGCGGTTTCGTTACCACAACCGGAACCGTTGGCATAGGTACCATCCTCATTAAGGCGGTAGAAATACTGCGGCACGACACGACCGAGGGCACAACTCATGACGTCGTAAGTATGGTTATAAACGACATCCATGACCACGCGGATACCGTTGGCATGCAGGGCTTGGATCATCTGTTTTGCTTCGCGGATACGGCAAGCCGGGTCTTCAGGGTCTGTCGAATAACCGCCTTCGGGCACGTTGTAGTTCACCGGGTCATACCCCCAGTTGTAACGGTTCTTATCCAGCGCGGTCTCGTCAATGGATCCGTAGTCAAACATCGGCAGGATCTGGAGGTGGGTAATACCGAGCTCTTTGAGATGGTTGATTGCCGGTTGCTCAGTGAAAGCCAAGAACTTGCCTTTGTTTTCAATAGCCGGATTCGCCATTGTATAGTCGCGCAGGTGCGTCTCGTAAACGACGATATCGGTCGGGTCTGTCATGGCAGGACGGACATCTGCGTCCCAACCTTCGGGGTTAGTCTTGGCGAAGTCGATGATTGCGGCTTTTTGCCCGTTGACGGACACCGCCTTGGCGAAGATACCCGGGCTCTCTACCCCCCACTCGCCGTTCTGGAATGAACGTACAGTATAGTATTTGCCGGCAAGGTTGCCTTTGACGGAGGCCGTCCAGAAATCATTCTCGCCTTTTGTCAAAGGAACTATTTCGCATGGTTCCTCTCCATCATCCACCCAACAATCGCCATTATAAATCCGAACTTCCATCTGTTCGGCGACATTGGACCAGAATTGAAATTGTGTTTTTGAGGGACTATAGAGGCACTCGTCCTCCAGTTTGGGTTGCTTGGCAGCGTTAGTGCAAGCCAATAATGCCATAGAAAGCATAAGAATAATTGTTTTACGCATGGTATAAATAGTTTTGCGAGTGCAAAATTACAAAATTTTCGGCATATATGCAAATAAAAGTGACAAAAGCGATTTATTTTTTATTTTTTTTATAAAAAAATTTGGTCAATTCAAAAAAAAGCAGTACCTTTGCACGCTTTTTCACGCTATATGCGCGTGTATGAGCAGAAACATTATTAACAAATTATTAAAATTAACAGTTTACTACAATGGTAAATCATTATGAAACAGCCTTCGTGTTGACTCCCGTTTTGTCTGAGCCGCAGACAAAGGAGGCTGTAGAAAAATTCGAGAATCTTCTCACATCGAATGGCGGTACCATCCTGAACCGTGAGGAGTGGGGCTTGAAGCAACTCGCTTACCCTATCCAAGGTAAAAATTCAGGTTTCTACTTCATTCTTCAGTTTGATGCAGAGCCTGCAGTAATCGCTACCCTCGAGACCGAGTTCCGTCGTGACGAGCGTGTAATCCGCTTCCTGACAACGCGTCTTGACAAGTACGCATTCGAGTACGCTGAGAAGCGTCGTAACAAAGGTAAAGTTCAACCTAATGTAGAAGAGGAGGCTTAATCATGGCACAGAATGACGAAATTCGCTATCTGACTCCGCAAGGTTCGGATCAGAAGAAGAAAAAGTACTGCCGTTTCAAAAAGAGCGGAATCAAGTACATCGATTACAAAGATCCTGAGTTCCTGAAGAAGTTCCTGAACGAGCAAGGCAAGATCCTTCCGCGTCGTATCACCGGTACTTCGCTGAAGTTCCAACGCAAAGTTGCTCAGGCCGTTAAGAAAGCACGCCACTTGGCATTGCTGCCTTACGTAACCGATATGATGAAGTAATTAACCCATTAAAGTAGAAAGGAAAGAACATGGAAGTAATTCTTATTCAAGACCTGGCTAATCTGGGTTTCAAGAACGACATCGTAAAAGTACGTGACGGCTACGGACGCAACTACCTGTTGCCGCAGAAGATTGCTATCATCGCTAATGAGAGCAACCGTAAGCAACTGGCTGAGAGCCTCAAACAACAAGCTCACAAGGCTGCTAAGATCCTGGCTGACGCTCAGGCTCTGGAGGCTAAGTTGGCAGAGACCGTAATCGAGGTTAAAGTAAAAGCAAACGAGGACGGAAAGATCTTCGGTACAGTAACTACCCAAAACATCGCTGACGCGCTGAAAGCAAACGAGATCATCATCGACAAGAAAGTGATCACGATCGCAGAGCCGATCAAGCAGGTTGGTGAATATACCGCACAGGCTCGTCTGCATCGTGAGG
>CAMIZK010000040.1 GCA_946403315.1 uncultured Bacteroidales bacterium
TAAACCGTCTTATCATGAACGACTATGCTCGTATCATCGTTGAGGCAGGTGGTAAACTAATTGTGAATGGTACACAAGGTATCACAGCTCCGTCTACGCAGAATATCAAACTGGAATCTAATGCAACCAAGCAGGCAATCTTCCTGTTCAACCCTGGCGTTAGCTCTAACAAGCACCCGAATGCAACAGTTCAGTATGTGGCTACTAAATCGTACCGCGTAAGTGCAAACGATTATCAATGGGAGCGCTTTGGTGTTCCTACTTGGAAAGCGCTGAATTCAATTAAGTGTACTACAGCAGATGTTTATTCTTATGTTAGAGTTTATGAGAATGGTTGGCAAGATCTCGGATGGATTCATAACGATGATGAATTTGCGAACCTCGATCGTATGAATAAACCGTTCGCTACCTATAACATGCTTACCTATGTTGACGATAAGGAACTGGGTCACGAGAAAGCTACTTATGTAATGACCGGTGAGCTGGTAGGAAACATGGATGCTACGCTGAATGCTAATCTCGAATGGAATGCATTTACGAATAGTTATTCCGCAGAGATCGACGTGAAAGAGATGTTGTTAAGTCTTGCTAATACTAATTATATTGAGAAAGGTGTTTATACAGCACAAGGAGGCGGTAATGGCATTTATGTCTGGGACGCTGTTGATATGAATTGGATTGATAGAAAAGAAGACAAGCAGAAACTAGCTCCGATGCAGGCATTCATCTTGCGTAACGAAGGTCTGATTGTAGAGGACTTTACGCTGGATTACGAGAAGATGGTATGGGATCCGGTTATGGATCCGACTCATCAAGTAGCATCAGTATCCGGAGCTCCTCGTCGTGCCGGTTCGGCAGATGACGAATCCGCAAGATTGCGTATCATCGTAGCTAACGAGCAAGGCGCTTGGGATAACGTGAAGTTGACCGAGAATGCTACCTCAAGCAGCTTGAAGAAATACATGAACGATGATGTCAATATCTACGCTATAGTTGATGAGAAAGCCGCAATCGTTGCTGCTGAGGATCTGGAGGATACCTACTTCGGTTTCTCGACTGTCAAGGGTGGTGAGTTCACAATCAGCTTTGCAGACGTAGAGGGTCGTGAGTTCGACTTGATCGACTTGGAGACCGGCGTTAAAGTGGCTGTTATGGAAGGCGAGACCTATTCCTTCGCTGCCGCAGCCAACACCATAGCAGACTATCGCTTCAAACTCGTTGAGCGCGCTCAGATGCCGACCGCTATCGAGAATACCGGGGCTGTCAAGACCGTGAAGGGTGTTTACACCATCACCGGTCAGTATCTCGGTGAGATGAACGTATGGAATACTCTTCCTGCAGGCGTTTATGTAGTAAACGGTGAGAAACTTGTAAAATAAATGGTAACATGCTTGGCGCGTTTCTCAGCAATGGGAAACGCACTAAGCACAATTAAAATTCATTATGAATAAGAAATTTTATAGTACTCCTACGATAGAAGCAATTCCTGTTTTCATGAGCGCATGCATTATGCGGACATCTATTACTCAAGGGTCTGGTCAAGATAGTCAGGGAGATGGTGGTGGAGGACCGGAACCTGGTTCCGGTACCGCTCCGAGAAGAAGAGTGTTCTAAAGTAGTTAATTTAAAATATCATTAATACAATGAAAAAAATCTTTTTAATGCTGCTCGGTATTGCAGCAACAATCAACGCCATGGCTGTAGATTATACAGCAAGTGCGATGGTAAGAGTCACATCCAATACCGGTTATTATAGTGATTTTTATTATTCCGAGTCTGCTTCACTGGGCGCTCTGAATGGTAATACCATGAATTTCGAGGGCCGTAATGTAGCTCTCTATGCACTGAACGGGACCGCAAAACTTCAGATTATTGAAGGTGCTAATTTGGACGGTGTTCAACTTGGTTTGATGACCGACAATGGAACAGACTACACTTTTAATGTTTCTTACGTAGAAGGTACTAATCCTCTGTATCTGATGGATAGCGAGACAGGCGTGAACTACTTGTTGGATGGAACATCCTTCACAATTGAAAATCTCCCTACAAACTCTACCATCGAGGATCGTTTTACCCTCGGTCGTCCGTCTGCTCCGGTTACCGGCTATACCGTCACTCCGAATACAGCGGGATATGCTACTTTCTCGGCTGCTGAGGCTACAGAAATCCCTACCGGTGCTACCGCTTATACGGGTACTATCTCCGGTGAGGAACTGCTTCTCAATCAGATCACGGGCAACTATGTTCCGGCTAATACCGGCGTCATCGTTGCTGGTGTAGCTGGCACTCCGTACAACTTCGCTATCTATAACGGAAGCGTTGCTGCTATCGATGATAACGATCTCAAAGCTACTTCTACGTACAACACCTCTATGGAGAATGTGTTCGTCCTCAAGGGTGACGCGTTCTTAGAGTACGTAGGTACCAACGCTTTGGCTGCCAACAAGGCATATATCCAACTGCCGGTTGCTGGTTCGAACAACGCTCCGAAACGCATCCGCATGGTCATCAATGGCACTACGGCTGTCGATAACGTAGAGGCTGAGTCCGCTAAGGCAGAGAAATTCGTTGAGGACGGTCAGGTACTCATCAAACGCGGTGAGATTATCTACAACGTACAAGGTCAAATCGTAAAATAAGGAGGATACAACTATGAAACGTAATTATATTGCTCCGAATACGGAGATGATCAATCTTGGTACGAACGGTATTATGCAAGATGCATTAAACATCATTACCGGTTCCGGTGCTCCTATAGTTGATAACGGAAACGATATCGACTAACCCATCCCATGCTATTGCATGTGGATTTAGAATAAATCTTTTCACGGGTGTGCTGCGTTGTGAAACGCGGCACACCTTTTTTGTTGTTACAGGGAGCAAAAAGGCCAAAATGGAGTAAAAAAAAAGAAATATTTGCATATTTGAATATTTTTTTGTATTTTTGCACGCAAAATCGTGGAACAAATGGGCGAAAGTAGAAAGTAGAAAGTAGAAAGTAGAAAGACAAATATGATGTTACAGGCAAGAAATTGTAGTATCGTAGCAGCAGTGCTGATGCTGGCTGCGTGTGGTGGTAAGCAGGTGGACTATGTACCGACCTCTTACCCGACGATGGAGATCCGTAAGAGTGATATCACCTTACCGTTGAAGTACAGTGCGACGTTGAAAGGGACGTCGGACGTGACGATCAAGCCGCAGGTGAGCGGTCAGCTGACGGAAGTATGTATTACGGAGGGTGAGCAGGTGAAGAAAGGTGACGTGCTGTTCCGTATCGACAGCCGTGATGCTGCGTTGGAGTTGGAGTCGGCAGAGGCAAATCTGTTAGCGGCACAAGCATCGGAGAGCAGTGCGAAGTTAGAGTACGAGAGCACGCAGAACCTGTACGCGAAGAAGATCGTAAGCCAGTATATGTTAGACAACGCGTCGAACGCGTACAAGCAGGCGCAGGCATCTACGGCGCAGGCGAAGGCGAGTGCGGACAGAGCTCGGGTGAATCTGAGTTACTGTACGATCGAGGCACCGGTGGACGGTGTGATCGGTTCGATACCGGTGTATGCCGGAGACCAGGTGAATGCCGGTACGTACCTGACGATGGTGAGTGGTAACGCGAAGATGTATGCGGAGTTTTCGGTGAATGAGACGGTGTTGGAAGAGCGTGCGCAAGCGGAGGTGAGAGATACCGAGAGTCTGTTAGCCGATATGCCGGATGCGACGTGGTTGTTCAAGAACGGTTCGGAATATCCGTTGAAGGGTAGGATAACCAGTATCACGGGAACGGTAGACAGGACGACGGGTACGCTGACTTGCAAGGCGACGTTCCCCAATCCGGACGGCAGCTTGTACTCGGGTATCCAGGGAACGGTAGTGATTCCGTTTGCGGTGAACGATGTGATGGTGGTTCCTCAGAATGCGGTGGTACGGCTGCAGGACAAGAGTCTGGTGTACAAAGTAGGAGCAGACAGTTGTGCATACAGTACGATCGTGACGACGGTAGGCATCAGTAGTGACAGGGATTTGGTAGTGACGAGTGGTCTGGAAGTAGGTGACGTGATCGTGACCGAAGGAGCGAATAATGTGTATGAAGGACAACGAGTATTGTTTTAGCCATCAGCCATCAGCCGTCAGCCGTCAGAAATAACTGAAAACTGAATGCTGAAAGCTGAAAGCCCAAATGAATATTTTATGAAAGGTAACATCTTTATATCGAAGCATGTGATGGCGTGTGCGATTGCGATTGTGATTGCACTGATCGGCTATATCTGTTTGAACACCTTGGCGGTGGAGCAGTATCCGAATATCGCACCGCCGACGGTGGAGGTTACGACCAGTTATTCGGGAGCGGATGCGAACACATGTATGAAATCGGTGATCCAACCCTTAGAGGAACAGATCAACGGTGTGCAGGACATGACGTATATGACGTCCACGGCCTCTTCGACGGGTGACGTGACGATCATGGTGTATTTCAAACAAGGCGCTGATGCCGACATGGCGACGGTGAATGTGCAGAACCGTGTGTCGCAGGCGGAGGCGTTGTTGCCGAGTGATGTGCTGCAGACGGGTGTGACGGTGACCAAACGGCAGAACAGTATTCTGCAGATAGCCGGTTTGAAATCAACGGACGGAAAGTACGACGCGGATTTTATATCGAACTATATCGACATCAACGTTAAGCCGCGTTTGCAGCGTATCACGGGTGTAGGTGCGGTGACGAACTTAGGTAACACATATGCATTACGGGTATGGCTCAAACCGGATCAAATGGCTCAGTATGGTTTGGAACCGGACGATGTGTCGGCAGCTATCCAGGCGCAGAGTTTCGTGACATCCACCGGTACGTTAGGCCAACAATCCGAGAATGCGTATCAGTATCCGATGGAGTACAAGGGTACGCTGAAGAGTATCGAGGAGTTTGAGAATATCGTGCTGCGTACGCAGGGTAACAGCAATGTGCTGTATTTGCGCGATGTGGCGACGGTGGAGATCGGCGCGAAGAGTTATACGATGACGTCGAATATGGACGGCATGCCGGGTGTGTTCTATCTGATTAATCAATCGCCGGGTGCAAATGCCACCTTAGTGAATCAGAAGATCGGGGAACTGTATGAGCAGTTGAAACCGACCTTACCGGCAGGATTGGAGTTCGTGATTCTGGAGACGAGTGACGACTTCCTTTTTGCGGCTATTCACAATGTGGTGGAGACCTTGATCATTGCGATTCTGTTAGTGATCATCGTGGTGTATTTCTTCCTGCAGAGTTTCAAAGCGACGATTATTCCTTCGATCTCGATCATCGTATCGCTGTTAGGAACGTTCGGTATCGTGACGTTAGCGGGATTCTCCTTGAATATCTTGACGCTGTTTGCCTTGGTGCTGGCGATCGGAACGGTGGTGGATGATGCGATTGTGGTGGTAGAAGCCGTGATGGGTAAACTGGAGAATTCAGCATTCAGAAGTCAGCATTCAGCTTTAAGCCCCAAGGAAAAAGCGATTGAGGCGACGCGGGAAGCAATGAGTGAAGTGTCGGTTGCGGTGGTATCGTGTACGTTAGTGTTCATGGCGGTGTTTATCCCGGTGACGTTCATGAGCGGAACGAGTGGCACGTTCTTCACGCAGTTCGGTATCACGATTGCGGGATCGGTGGGTCTGAGTTGCGTATGTGCGTTAGTGCTTTGTCCGGCGCTGTGTGCGTTAATGATGAGACCAAATGAAGGACAAAGGGACAATGTACAATGTACAAAGGGCAAATGGCACTGGAAGGGAATTAACTACTACACAAAGAAGGCGTATGAGGTGAGTTTCAACGCGATCTTGGGTAAATACAAGAAGGCGGTGAAGGGTTATATCCAACATCCGTGGATCTCGGGAGTGCTGTTAGCGGTAGCAGCGGTGCTGTTTATTTTCCTGATGCGCGGAATGCCGTCGGGCTTGGTGCCGCAAGAAGATCAAGGTGTGATCATGTGTGAGGTGCGCATGCCGGAAGGTGCGACACTGCATGAGAACAGCGAGATCATGAAGCAGGTGGAAGAGAAAGTGAAGGCTATTCCGGAGTTGGAGAGTTACGGTTTATGTAGCGGTTACGGTTTGATCTCGAGTAGCGGATCGAGTTACGCATCGTTGATTATCCGTTTGAAGAACTGGGATGACCGTAAGGGTAACGAGCATTATATAGACAATGTGATTTATAAGTTCTATTTGGATTGTCAGAGTATCAAGAATGCGCAGGTGTTACCGTTCCAGATGCCGCAGATTCCGGGTTATGGTACATCGAACAGTATCGACTTGCAGGTGCAAGACCGGAGTGACGGTGATTTGAGTGATTTCGGAAACAAGACGAATGCCTTTTTGGCGAAGTTGATGGAGCGTCCGGAGATCGGAAGTGCGATGTCCACTTACTCAGAGCGTTTCCCGAAATACAAGGTGCATGTGGATCCGATTCAGTGCGAGCGTGCCGGAACGACGGCCAAAGCGGTGTTGAATACCTTGGGTGCGTACTGTGGAGGTTCGTATGTGGGGAATTTCAACCAGTTCAGCAAGGTATATAATATCCTGGTAGCTGCGGCTCCGGAGTACCGTTTGGATCCGTCGTCGCTGAATAACATGTTTATCAAGGTGAGTGATAACAAGATGGCACCGTTGTCGCAGTTTGTGACCTTGGAGGAGATTGTGGGCTCGTCATCTCATTCGCATTTTAACTTATATCAGTCGATCTCCTGCAGCGTGACTGCGGGTAACGGTTATTCGGAGAGTCAGGCACACGAAGCGATTGCAGAGGTGTTCAAAGAGACGATGCCGAGTTACTGCAGTTTTGAATACGGATCGATGTCGCGAGAGGTGGAAGAGAGTGCGCACAGCAACACGACGCTGTTGATTTACGCGATTTGTGTGCTGTTGATCTATTTGATCTTAGGCTCGTTGTATAACTCCTGGTTGATACCGTTTGCGGTGCTGCTGAGTGTTCCGTTTGGTCTGATGGGTGCGTTCCTGTTCTCGTGGGTAGGTTACAAGTTAGGTTATCCGGGAATGGAGAACAACGTGTATCTGCAGACGGGTGTGATCATGTTGATCGGTTTGTTGGCTAAGACGGCAATCCTGATTACGGAGTTTGCCAGTGAGCGTCGCAAGCAGGGTTTGACGATTGTGGATGCGGCGCTGGAGGCATGTAAGGAGCGTCTGCGACCGATCTTGATGACCGTCATCACGATGATCGTAGGTATGTTACCGTTAGTGTTCTCAAGTGGTGCCGGAGCGAACGGAAACCGGGCGTTGGCAGTAGGTGTGGTTGGCGGTATGCTGATCGGTACGATTGCGCTGATGTTCGTGGTTCCGGCGTTCTTCATTGTGTTCCAGAAGTTGGAGGAGAAATTGAAAGGTGAAAAATGAAAGATGAAAAATGAAAGGTGAAAAATGAAAGATGAAAAATGAAAGGTGAAAAATGAAAGATGAAAGGAAAAAGGAATATGAAAGCAAATAAATTTTCAATTTTCAATTTTCTTATCCCAAGGGAACGATTATTTCAATTTTCAATTATTATCGCGCTATGCGCGATGATGTGTTCGTGCGGCGTATATAAGAAATACCAACCGCAGCAAGAGGCACCGAAGGATCTGTTCGGGCAGACGACGATCGGGGATACATTGGATTTGACGACAGACAACATGGCAGAGTTATCCTGGCGGGAGTTTTTTGTAGATCCTATTCTGCAGGAATTGATTGACTCGGCTTTGGTGCGTAACACGGATATGCGTTCAGCACAACTGACGTTGAAGAAAGCGGAGGCATCGTTAAAAGCGGCGAAGTTGGCTTTTCTGCCGTCCTTGTCGTTACAACCGTCAGCGAGTGTGTATAGCACAATGGGAACGAACGGATCCTTAAGCGGAGCATCGTACACGTACGATATCCCGTTGCAGTTGGATTGGAACGTAGGTATCTCGGGTTCGAGGATTGTAGGTAAACGCAAGGCGCAGGCGGTGGTAGAACAAGCGAAGGCGCAACGCGATGCAATGCAGGCGAATATCATCTCGACTATGGCGCAGCAGTATTTCATGTTACTGCTGTTAGACCGTCAGTTGGAGATATTACAGGAGACAGACAGTCTGTGGAACGAGTCGTTAGAGACCGAGCGGGCATTATGGGAAAACGGTAAGGCCTACTCAACGGCGGTGAATCAGATGGAGTCGAGTAACCTGAGTGTGAAAGTACAGATTGTGGATACGAGACGCAGCATCAAGAATATCGAGAACAGTATCTGTCAGATGTTAGGTCTGACGCCGCAGACGATCCGTAGAAACACATGGGGAGACTATGCGTTACCGGAGCGATTCGGTACGGGTGTTCCGGGGGTGCTGTTACAGAATCGTCCGGATATCCGGTTGGCGGACCATATGTTAGAGGAGGCGTTTTATAACACGGCATCTGCACGTGCGGCTTTCTATCCTTCGCTGTCGTTACAAGGTATCTTAGGATGGACGAATAACGGGGGTATTATAACGGATCCGGGTGCTTTGCTATTGAAAGCCATCGGATCGTTGGTACAACCGATCTTCCAGCAAGGTAAGTTACAGGCGAACCTGAAGATTGCCAAATATGAGCAGGAGGAGCAGTTGGATCAGTACGTGCAGACGGTGATCAATGCCGGTAACGAGGTGAACGAGTGCTTAGCGGACTGCCAGACGGCGTACGACAAGAACCTGCTGTATCAGCGTCAAGTGGAGGTGCTGCAAGATGCATATGAAGGTACGCACGAGTTGATGAATAGCGGTAAGGCGAGCTATCTGGAGGTGCTGACAGCGCAGGAGTCGTTGTTGTCAGCGCAGTTGAATGAGGCGGAGAATCTGTATAAGGGTTCGATTGCTTTGATCGGATTGTATATTGCACTGGGGGGTGCGACGAAGTAGGGGCAAGCAGTTTGGTACGATTTTTGTAGGAAATAAAATTATAGATCATAAAAGATAGATGTACAATTTTTATAAGTTTATCCGGAAACACCGTATTTTCTTCTGGGGCGGCGTGTTTATCTTAGTGGTGGCGTTGTCGATGATAGCGGCGCGTTGCGGCTTTGAGGAGAACATTTTTAAGTTGCTACCTGAGACGGGAGATGAGTCATTCCGTGTGACCTTCACGAATCTGAAGTTAAAAGACAAGATTTTCGTGCAAGTGGTGCCGGTTAATGGCGAAGGGACGAATGGCGAAGGGTTACAGGAAGAACCGGATCCGATGGAGCTGGCAGAGGCGTTGGAGTTGTTCATGGACGGTGTGAACGAGGCGACGGCGGAACGCAACACGGTGCTGTACACGTTATCTTACGTGGATCCGTTCTGGTTATTGGATTCGGTAGGCGGTTATGTAGCGCAGCATATGCCGGCGTATCTGGACGTGGATGCAGCGATGTTGGATTCGTTATGTTCGGCGAAGCATATCCGTCATCAGTTAGCGAGTTATCAGGATTTTCTGCGCACGGACATGGGAGATCTGGCATCCGGAATGGTGGTTCATGATCCCTGTGGTATTGCGTTAGGCACGGTACGGAAAATGCTGCCTGACGGGATGACGTTAGAGGAGTTGGTGCAAGGAGCGGAAGAGTCATCGCGTTACATGAACGGTTATCTGTTTGCACCGGACGGTCAGGCTTGTCTGGGTTTTATCACACCGAATTTCGGTACGGACAACTCCCGTGAGGCGAGTCGGTTGGTAGCGACGATGAACGAGGTGAAGGCCAAGGTGAAGGAGCAGTATCCAAATGTGGATGTTCTGTTTCACGGCACGATTGTGATTGCCGGAGGAAACAGCAAGCAGATGCGGAGCGATATCTATATCACGGTAGGCATCGCGATGCTGATTATCTTTATCTTGTTAGCGCTGTGTCTGAAACGGCCGTCGTATCTGATGATCACTATTGTGGCGCTGGTGTTCGGCGTGATCTTAGCGATGGCGGGTATTTATATCATCCAGAACAGTATCTCGCTGATGAGTCTGGGCATAGGTTGCGTGGTGTTGGGTGTGGCATTCAGTTACGTGCTGCACGTGTTGATTCATTATTTGTATACGGGTAGTATCGAGATGACGCTGAAGGAGCAAACGAAGCCGGTGTTGGTAGGATCGTTAACGACGATCGGTGCGTTTGCCGGTCTGCTGTTCACCAATTCTCCGTTACTGAAGGACTTCGGATTGTTTGCGTTGTTTGTGATTGCCGGCACAACGTTTTTTAGTTTGCTTGTGGCGCCGCATCTGTTACCGCGTAAGTTCACACCGAACCGACGTGCGTTTGCGTTTTTGGAGAAGATGAACTCGTATCATATCGACCGGAACAAGCCGGTGGTTATTCTGACGATACTGTGGGTAGCGGTATGTATGGTTTTCTCGGGTAGGTACCAGTTTGACAACGATTTGCGTCATATCAGTTATCTGCATCCGGATTGCGTGTATTCGCAGAACCACTGGAACGAGTTGATGAACGAGGGTTATAACCAGCAGTACTATGCGTCGGTGGCGTCGAGTTACGATGAGGCGCTGGAGCAGTTACCTCGTATCGAGAAGACGGTGGACAGTCTGCGTGCGGAAGGTATTGTGGCACCGGGCGTGAACCGTTCGTTGCTGATGCCGTCGTTAGCAAAACAGCAGGCGCGGTTAGATGTATGGAAAGGATATTTCACGCCGGCGAAGCAGCAGGAGGTATGGCAGACGATTGAGAAAGAATGTCAGCGGATGGGTATTCCGCCGCGGATGTTCGAACCATTCAAGCGGATGATGGCGCATCCGGCAGAACCGGATCTGATGGTGGAGAGCGGTGTCCTTCCGCCGGAGATATTGGAGAATTTTGTGGAGGAGAAGAATGATCTGTATCTGGTGTATTTCTCCGTGAAAGCGACGAAGGAGAATACGAAGGCGGTGAACGACTGTCTGACGGCGGTGGACGGGTGTATGCTGATGAATCCGTATTATTACTGCAAGAACCTGATCGAGTTGATAAGGGATGATTTCAACCTGATCATGTGGATCAGTTTGGGATTTGTGCTGCTGCTGTTGCTTTGCACGTACCGGAATATATGGATTACGCTGATAGCGTTAGTGCCGATGGTGCTGTCGTGGTACACGGTGTTGGGTGCGATGGCGCTGTTTGACCAGACGTTTAACTTAGTGAATATCATCGTGTCGTCGTTTGTGTTCGGTATCGGTGTGGATTACTCGGTATTTATCATGGAGGGGTTGTTGAAGGGTCATGAGGACAACCCGACGATGGTGTATAACAAGACAGCGATCACGATGTCGGCGGTGATCCTGGTGATCTGTATGTTTGTGTTGGGTTTTGCGATCCATCCGGCAGTTCAGAGTATCAGTTTTGCATCGCTGGTAGGTATGATCACGACGATCATGTTGTCGTACACGTTGGAGCCGATTTTGTTCCGGTTCTACATGAAATGTAAAAACAGAAAAAAGAAGGAGAATAAGAAATGAAACGTATTTCAATGATGCTCATGGCTGTTGCCATGACAGGTGTTGTTTTTGCGCAGAATATCCCGGCAACTTTGCGTGCGTTGCATCCGTCGAATGAGAAGGTGGAGTGCCAGTTTAAAGAGGAGCGAAAGAAAGCGAGTGTGAAAGAGACGGAGAAGCGTGAGGGTAAGATTGTGTACCAGGCGCCGGATGATCTGCGTATGGATTATACGCAGCCTGCAGGGGATTATATCCTGATTACTGCGGATAAGATGGAGCAGTGCAAGAACGGCAAGAAACAGTCGGTTCGGGTAAAGAACAACCGTTCGAACCGATATACGGTGTATCGGGCAACGTTGCTGAGTTGTATCGCTGGCGATATCGAGAATGCGGCCCTGCTGAATGATGCGAAGTCCCGTTGTGAGCAGAAGGGAAACAAGTACCTGTGCACGATCACGGCGGAGGACGCAGGCAACAAGGAACTGAAGGAGATTCAGTTGGAGTATGAAGTAGGGACGGGTAGGATTTTGATGATGAAGTTGACGGAAGGAAGCGGCAATACGGCTACGTTCCACGTGAGTTATTGAGTAGAAAGAAAGGGAATAAAAGCAAAAAAGAGACCTATGCGGGTCTCTTTTTTGTGGTGCCACCGAGAATCTCGCTTTCGCTAATGCTTGCACGACTTCGGGCAAAACCCTCGTGGTAGTGCTACGCATTGCGCTACGCTCTCCCCAAAAATTAAAATTTCCGGGGGCCCCCATAAAGGCTAGTTCTCATCTCTGATGGACAACAAAAAACGACCCTTATCAGGTCGTTTTTCGTGGTGCCACCGAGAATCGAACTAGGGACACAAGGATTTT
>CAMIZK010000041.1 GCA_946403315.1 uncultured Bacteroidales bacterium
GTATCGGCGACACCCATCTCAAACCAACCACCGACAGCCTCAAGGTGGAGCACCTGAACGACATGCTCGTACGCACGATCGTTGAGTTCAGCACGATGCCGAGTTGTATAAATGAAGAAATACTAAATGACGAAATCGTAAAAGACTTCGTTCCGAATCCCTTTGACGCCAAAGATCTGGAGAACAACCCCGACATCCCGCATGGAGAAGGCGTGCATTACCTCGTCGATATATCCGGAAAACTGTTAGGAGTCTATAACGGTGAAGTGAACACAAGTCAACTCCCTATCGGTGTCTATTTCATCAAATCGTACTACGGCGGAGAGTGGCATACCAAGAAAATTCTGGTAAAATAACAAAAAAAGTGACATACATTTGCGTATGTCATTTTTTTTATGTAATTTTGCACCGCAAAATTGTTTTGATATGAAGAAATTAACTGTAATTATCCTTGCGCTCGTATGCGCTACAAGTATGATGGCCGAGACCGTCAAGATTAACGGTTTCTATTTTTCCTTAGGAAACACGACCGCCACCTTGGTCCAAGACCAGACGACAGACAAGTCGGCTTATGCCGGTTTTATTGATATCACCATCCCGGCATCCGTGACGTATAATAACTACACCTATCCGGTGGTAACGATCGGTTCGAGTGCATTCTCGGGATTAAAAAATCTGCAGTCCGTCACGTTGCCTAATACGATCACAGCTATCAATACGGACGCGTTCTACGGCTGTGTCAAATTAGGCAGTATCAACCTGCCGGAAGGACTGACGACGATTGGTCTTAGAGCATTTTATTCCTGTAACCTGGACACGATCATTGTCCCGAGTACGGTGACATCTATGGGAAATAAGGCATTTTACAACAATCCCATCAAGTCGGTTGCTTGGCTGCCGGCTAATTGCTCTGTCGGAACGGGAGAAGATTCTCCTTTCTATAACGCCAACTCGCAGGTTGCTTCGTTCACGTTCGGAAACCAAGTACAGACTGTGCCTTCG
Source organism: uncultured Bacteroidales bacterium (assembly GCA_946403315.1). Lineage (GTDB taxonomy): Bacteria > Bacteroidota > Bacteroidia > Bacteroidales > Paludibacteraceae > Colicola. The sequence continues at coordinate 1,003 of CAMIZK010000041.1, forward strand.
TATATCTGCTATAAGATGAGCCAACTGGATACGATCGTGCTGCCGTCCTCCGTTAGTTCGCTCGGTCAGAACGCGTTCATGTATTGCACGTCTCTCAAATCCATCAACCTGCCGGTGACACAGAAGACGCTTCCGGTAAGTTTCTTCGAAGGCTGTACATCATTGGAGTCCATTGAGCTGCCTGCTACGCTGACCACCATCAGCACGGACGCTTTCTACGGTTGTTCCAAACTGGCGAATGTAACCCTGCACGAAGGACTGACTACTATTAACCAACGTGCCTTCTATAATTGCAAACTGGCTCAGATCACTATTCCGAGTACGGTAACATCCATCGGTAATGGGGCATTCAAAAGCAACCCGACGACCTCGGTCACATGGCTGCCGAAGAACTGCTCCATCGGTACGGATGATAGTGCACCGTTCTACAGCACGAACTCGAAAATCACGTCCTTCACCTTTGGTGACAGCGTACAAACCGTTCCTGCCTATCTGTGCAAAAACATGAACTTGCTGGATACGATCGTACTGCCGCCTTCGGTTAATTCGTTGGGCACGTATGCCTTTGCGTTCTGCACTAATTTGAAATCCATCAACCTGCCCGTTACGCAGAAAACCCTTCCGGTAAGTTTCCTCGAAGGCTGTACATCATTGGAGTCCATTGAGCTGCCTGCTACGCTGACCACCATCAGCACGGACGCTTTCTACGGTTGTTCCAAACTGGCGAATGTAACCCTGCACGAAGGACTGACTACTATTAACCAACGTGCCTTCTATAATTGCAAACTGGCTCAGATCACTATTCCGAGTACGGTAACATCCATCGGTAATGGGGCATTCAAAAGCAACCCGACGACCTCGGTCACATGGCTTCCAAAGAACTGCTCTACCGGTACAGGCGAAGATGCACCGTTCTACAGCGCGAGTTCGCAAATCACGTCCTTCACTTTTGGTGACAGCGTGCAAATCGTTCCTTCGTACCTCTGCAAGAACATGAGCAAACTGGAGACGGTTGTTCTGCCGTCAACGGTAACAAATATAGGGCAGTGCGCCTTCATGTACTGCACTTCGCTCAAATCGTTTGAATTCCCCAAAGGCATCAAGACCGTTGCTACCAGTGTGTTAGAGGGTTGTACTGCCTTGCAGTCGGTCGTTATTCCGAGTACGGTCAACTCCATCAACCAGGACGCGTTCTACGGCTGTTCGGGCATGCAGGAGATTCATAATTTTGCCTTCACGCCGCAGACGATTGTGGAGCGGACTGTGTACAATGTGAACAAGCACGCCTGCCTGCTGTATGTGCCTATCGATTATATCGATCTCTATCGGGCGAAAGCGGTGTGGTGCGATTTCGATAACATCATCGGTGTGCAAACGGACTTGCAGTTCGAAGATCAGACGGTCAACGTCACCTATCTTAAACAGGACAGCGCACTATATTATATGGAAGCGCAGACCTGGGCCGTGCCCCATGAACCGCATGTGGAAGGATTCACCTTCCTCGGCTGGCAGGTGCAACAGGGCATGTTAAAGGACGGCATCGTGCTGGTGGCGGTGTATGAGTCCAATAACCCATCTAACACCGCAGATGTGGTTGTGAACCCGGCTAACAAAGCGCAGAAACTCATTCGTCAAGGATCCGTTTATATCCTGCAGGACGATCAACTCTATACCATTCAAGGACAAAAAGTGAAATAACATGCGTCGCCTATCGTTCATCCTTCTGTTAGCGCTCAGCCTCAGTACTGTGGCGGCTAATAAAGAGCAAGCTGTGCTCTATCGGTCCATCGACCAACACGGGGATTCTATCACCCTCTCCGGTCTGCTCTCTTATCCTCTGGATAAGACGCCTAAAGGGGTGGTGCTCATTCCGCATTATACCATCGCGTCCAAGTACCAGACGCCGTCGATAAAACCTACCGGTGAAGCCGCCTATTTCAAGGAGGATTATATCCTCCTCATGCCCGATTTCATCGGGTATGGCGTTACGGCGGATCTGCCGCATCCCTATCTGGCTGGTGAACTCACCGCCCATAACTGCGCCGACATGCTATCCGTCCTCCATCCGATGCTCGATAGCTTGCAATTTGCGTGCTCCCTCGACAGCGTCTATATCGTCGGCTATTCGCAAGGCGGTGCGTCGGCCGTGTGGACCATGAAGGTGATGGAAGAAGAGTACGCCGATCGGTACCACGTCATCGCCTGCTATGCAGGCGGTGGACCCTACGACGTGGCGGTTACTTATGACGATGCGCTCGCTAAGAAGAAGGTCTTTATGCCTGCTGTCGTACCGATGTTAGTGGTCGGTACCGATGCCGCCTATGACCTCCGTCTCAACTACTCTGACTATTTCACGCCGAAGATGCAGAAGATCTATGACGAGTGTTTGGCCGGTAAGGAGTATTCCACCTCCCAGCTCTTCTTTAAGTTCCTCGATCATCGGCTCAAGACATGGATGTCTCCGATGGCACTGGATCCTGCCCGGCCGGAGATGAAGAGTCTCTATGAGGGTTTCAAACGCTCCAGCCTCGTACGCTATCCGTTGAACGATCAAATCACTGACCAGCAGGTCATCTGTCCTTCCTGGATCCCCAAGTCACCGCTTTATGTCTTCCATTCCACCAAGGATAATGTCGTTACCTCCCTTTGTGCCGAGCACCTTCGTCGGTGCTTACCGGATCAACCGAATATCATCTTCGACATCCGGAACTACGGCTCCCACGTTCGTGCATCCGCCCGTTTCTTCCCAAAAGTGGTGGAGATGATGAGTAATGGCGAAAGGTGATCGGTTATAGGTGATAGAAAAAAAATACAAAAAAATGATGTATGCTCTTGCGTATGTCATTTTTTTTATGTAATTTTGCGGTTGATTTTAAAAATGAATCGGATTAAAAACAAAAAATAACGTCAAAAATATGAGCAATATCCGTTTTGATGCGTTAAAAACTGCATTTGAGCATAATTTAGCTAATAGCCAAGAGCTAACAGCCAATAGCCAGAAAGTGAAGGACTATTTCGCTTCCGATGTCTTCACGCGTGAGAAAATGAAGGAATATATCGCGCAGGAAGTGTTAGACCAGTTGTTCGATGACGTGGACAATGGTCGCACCATCCATCGCGACATCGCCGGCGTTGTAGCAATCGGTATCCGCAAATGGGCAATGGACCGAGGTGCAACCCATTTCACCCATTGGTTCCAACCCCTCACCGGAGGTACGGCAGAGAAGCACGATGCGTTCTTCACCCTCAAGAACGGTGCCCTGATCGAAGAGTTCAGCGGGGATAGCCTTTACCAGCAGGAACCCGATGCATCGTCTTTCCCGAACGGTGGTATCCGAAACACCTTTGAGGCACGCGGGTACTCGGCTTGGGACCCTTCGTCCCCCGTCTTCCTTATCGGCGACACCCTCTGTATTCCTACGGTCTTCGTCGCCTACACCGGTGAAGCACTCGACTATAAGACACCTCTCATCCGTTCCACGGCATCGCTCTGTCATGCCGCTCGTGAGGTATGTGCGTACTTTGACAAACAGGTCAAGCATGTGCATGCGAACCTCGGTTGGGAGCAGGAGTATTTCCTGGTGGACGAAGCACTTTATAACGCCCGACCGGATCTTATGCTCACAGGTCGCACCCTCATGGGACATAACAGCGCCAAGTCCCAGCAACTCGAAGACCATTATTTCGGAGCCATCCCGGCACGGGTACTCGCCTTCATGAGGGAGCTCGAATATGAAGCACTCAAAGCCGGTATCCCGGTACGTACACGCCATAACGAGGTGGCGCCTAACCAATTCGAGATGGCACCGATATACGAGGATGTCAACCTCGCTAACGACCATAACCTGCTCGTCATGTCCCTCATGGAGCGCGTCGCAGAGAAGCATCATTTCCGGGTACTGCTTCACGAGAAACCCTATGCAGGCGTCAATGGTAGTGGTAAACATTGCAATTGGTCCATGGAGACCAACACCGGTATCAACCTCCTTGCGCCGGGTAAGAACCCGTACCAGAACCTGCAGTTCATCACTTTCCTCGTCAACGTCCTCATGGCCGTACAGCGCCATAACGGTTTGCTCAAAGCGTCCATCGTCAGTGCCACCAACGAACATCGTCTCGGTGCTAACGAGGCACCGCCGGCTATCATCTCCGTCTTCTTGGGCAAGCAGATCAGCGAGGTGCTGGATAAGCTCGAACATGCGACGGCAGAAGAAGCCATCATCATCAACGCTAAGAAAGAGATGAAACTCGGTGTTGCGAATATCCCGGAGATCCTTTTGGATAACACCGATCGTAACCGTACTTCGCCCTTTGCCTTCACCGGAAACCGTTTTGAGTTCCGTGCCGTCGGTTCGTCCGCTAACTGCGGTGCCGCCATGCTGGCGCTCAACGCTGCCGTCGCAGAACAGCTCATGCTCTTCAAAGAGGAAGTGGATGCACGTATCGAGAAAGGCGAAGCCAAGGAGCGTGTGCTGTTTGACGTGATCAAGAAATATATCGTCGCCTGCAAAGCCATCCGTTTTGACGGAAACGGTTATTCCAACGAATGGAAAGCCGAAGCCGCCAAGCGAGGTCTGGACTGTGAACAGAGCGTGCCTTACGTCATTGACCGCTATCTGAGTGACACCAGTATAACCATGTTCGAGCGCACAGGCGTACTCACACGCGCAGAACTGCAGAGCCGTTGTGAGGTCAAATGGGAGACCTACGTCAAGAAACTGCAGATCGAAAGCCGCGTCATGGGTGACCTTGTCGTTAACCATGTGCTGCCGGCTGCCAAACGCTATCAGACGATGCTGCTGCAGAACGTGCTGGCGGTCAAACAGGTCTTCTCGGCCGATGAAACTGCTTCGCTCAACGCCATGGACTACAGCATCATCAAGCAGATCGAGCAGCACTCGGGTGCTATCTTCGATGGCGTCGAACGCATGACCGAAGCACGCCATAAATCCAACCGTCAACCCGACGAGCGTGCCAAAGCTGTCGCATATCACGATACGGTCCTGCCGCTCATGGCGGAGATACGTGACCATGCCGACGCCCTCGAACTCATCATCGACGATGAACTCTGGACCCTCCCAAAATATCGTGAATTAATGTTTATACACTAATATGCAAATCGCGCAAAAAATACAACAGATAGCGGCCTCGCAGAGTCTGGCCATGGCGGCTAAAGCCCGGGAGATGAAAGCGACAGGCATCGATGTGATCAGCATGTCGCTCGGTGAACCGGATTTTGAGACGCCTGCCCACATCCGGCACGCGGCGCAGGGAGCGGTCGAAAACGGATTCTCACATTATGGTGCTGTAGCCGGTCTCGCTTCTTTACGTGCCGCGGTAGCACGGAAACAGAACAGTCTTATGGGAAACCGCATCGCATGGGAAGCTGAAGATGTCATGGTGTCGGTGGGTGCCAAAATGGCGATCTACAATGCCATTCAGACCGCCATCAACCCGGGCGATGAGGTCATCATCCCCATGCCCAGTTGGGTTAGTTACAGCGAGATGGTGAAACTGGCAGGAGGAAAAGTGGTGGCGGTGCAAACGAATATGGAAGAGGATTATTGTATGACCGCACAACAGCTGCGTGCCGCCTTGACCGACAAAACGCGTATGCTCATCCTCTGCTCGCCAAATAACCCCACGGGATCCGTCTATAACCGGGAAAAACTAACGGAGTTAATGAATGTATTACGTGATTTTCCCGAAGTATATATTCTCTCCGATGAGATCTACGCCTCCTTGGCATACGATATCTCGCCTTTGAGTCTGGCGGCTTTTGACGTCCTGTCCGAGCGGCTCATCCTCATCAATGGTGTCAGCAAAGCCTATGCCATGACCGGATACCGGATCGGATGGCTGATGACCAAAAACCGCCCTTTCCTCAATGCCTGTATCCGTTTGCAGGGCCAGCAACTAACCTGTGCCACCATGGTCGCGCAGAAAGCCGCTGAAGCGGCACTCACCGGTCCGCAGGACTGCGTGGAAAAGATGCGTCAGGTGTTTGAACAGCGACGCGATCTGATCTGTCGTCTGGCGGCAGACATCCCCGGATGGAAGTTCAACAAACCGCAAGGTGCTTTCTATCTCTTCCCCGACGTGAGTGCGATAGGAAACGGAGATCAAGTGGCGCAACTGCTCTTAGACAAAGCACACGTCGCTGTCGTGCCCGGCTCCGCTTTCGGCTGTCCGGCCTGCATCCGTCTCTCCTACGCCATCTCCACTCCCGAGATCGAAGAAGCGATGCGACGCATAAAAATGGTACATGGTAATTTTTAATTCGTAATTTTTAATTTTTAATTCCAATGTGTGGAATAGTAGGATATATCGGTAAACGCAAGGCGTATCCGATTTTGATTAAGGGTTTGCATCGTCTCGAGTACCGTGGTTATGACAGTGCCGGTGTGGCGCTCATCAACGAGCAGGGACAACTCAATGTCTATAAGGCCAAAGGTAAAGTGGCAGAACTGGAAGCGTTTTGTGAAAGCAAAGATACAGGCGGCACGATAGGTATCGCTCATACGCGTTGGGCGACCCACGGTGAGCCGAATACGGTCAATGCGCACCCCCATTACTCCGAGTCAGAGCGCCTTGCCATCATCCATAACGGCATCATTGAGAACTACGCAGTGCTCAAAGCCGGTCTGATGGAGCAGGGCTATACCTTTAAGTCCGACACGGATACCGAAGTGCTTGTACAACTGGTCGAATATACGCAGGTCAACCAGCATGTGGATCTCAAAACGGCTGTGCAGTTAGCGCTGCAACAGGTGATCGGCGCGTATGCGATTGCCATCTTGGATAAGACACATCCGGACACGTTGATTGCTGCCCGCAAGGGTTCGCCGCTCGTAGTAGGTATCGGGGAAGACGAGTATTTCCTGGCTTCCGACGCCACGCCTATTGTCGAATATACGGATCAGGTAATCTATATCGAAGACGAAGAAGTAGTGAGGTTAAGTACAAAGGGACAAAGTACAAAGGACAAAGGAATCGACATCACCACCATCAATAACGTCACCAAAACACCGGAGATCAAGCGGCTGGAGTTGTCGCTGAGTCAACTGGAGAAAGGCGGCTATCCGCATTTTATGCTCAAGGAGATCTTTGAGCAGCCGCGTACCCTGACCGACTCCATGCGTGGTCGTGTCAACGTGCGTCAGGATAACATCGCCCTCTCCGGATTTATTGATAATAAAGACCGTTTCCTCAACGCCAAGCGTATCATCATCACCGCCTGCGGTACCAGTTGGCATGCCGGCCTCATAGCCATGTATGCCATCGAAGAGTTTGCACAGATACCCGTCGAGGTGGAGTACTCGTCTGAGTTCCGTTACCGCAAACCCGTTATCAACAAGGACGATGTGGTCATCGCCATCTCGCAGTCCGGTGAGACTGCCGACACCTTAGCGGCTATCCAACTCGCCAAGTCGAAAGGAGCCTTCATCTTCTCCATCTGTAATGTCGTTGGTGCGTCTATCCCACGTATCTCCGACAGCGGTTGTTACACCCACGTCGGTCCGGAGATTGGTGTGGCATCCACCAAGGCGTTCACGGCGCAAGTGGTGGCGCTGACCATGCTCGCACTCTGCATTGGAAAGGAGAAAGGAACGCTAACCGAAGAACAATTCATCCGAATTGTGCGTGAACTCGGTCAGATCCCCGATAAGATTGAACGTGTGCTGGGACAAAACAAACGCATAGCTGATTTCGCCAAAACCTTTACCTACGCCCAGAACTTCATCTATCTCGGCCGCGGATACAACTATCCTGTGGCGATGGAGGGGGCCCTCAAACTCAAGGAGATATCTTATATCCACGCAGAGGGTTATCCGGCTGCCGAGATGAAGCACGGACCTATTGCGCTTATTTCCCAGGAGATGCCGGTAGTCGTGGTCGCACCGCATTGCGGTACTTATGAGAAAGTGGTATCGAATATCCAGGAGATCAAGGCGCGCAAGGGTAGGGTGATTGCGGTGGTTACAGAAGGCGATGAACTGGTCAGCAAGATAGCCGATTATATCATCGAAGTGCCGCAGACCGAAGAATGTCTGACGCCGCTTCTTACCGTCATCCCCTTGCAGTTATTGGCCTACCACATAGCCGTCGTTAAAGGCTGCGACGTCGATCAACCAAGAAATTTAGCAAAATCTGTAACTGTTGAATAATTTATTAATAAATTAATCGTGCCTGTAAGGGCTAAGAATAATATGAAAAAAATTGCAATTTTAGGTTACGGCAATATTGGTCGTGCCGCCGAAGAAGCCATCAAAGCAGCGCCGGATATGGAACTCACCGGCATCTATCATCACAATGATTGTTTGGATTGCATCGATGCAGACGCCGTCCTGATCTGCACTCCGACGCGTGAAGTGCAGAAGTTCGCCACCGTCCTGGCCGCTCGTGGAATCTGTACCGTTGATAGTTTCGATATCCACGGACAGATATGGAACTTACGAACTGCCTTAGACGCTGTGTGTCAGACGAATAAGTCCGTCAGCATCCTCTCCGCCGGTTGGGATCCGGGATCGGACTCCATGATCCGTGCCATCCTTCTGGCGTTGGCACCCAAAGGCCTGACCTACACCAATTTCGGTCCCGGTCGTTCGATGGGTCACACGGTAGCTGCGAAGTCCAAACCCGGTGTGAAGAACGCCCTGTCTATGACCATCCCCTTGGGAACCGGTATCCATCGCCGCATGGTGTATGTCGAACTCGAAGACGGTGCCGACTTCAAGACCGTCGAAGCTGCAATCCTGGCCGATGACTATTTTGCGCACGACGAGACCCACGTCATCCCGGTGGACAGCGTCGATGCCCTCAATAACGTCGCGCATGGGGTGAACCTGGTGCGTAACGGCGTCTCCGGCAACACCCATAATCAGCGTTTTGAGTTTAACATGACCATTAACAATCCGGCCCTCACCGGTCAGGTCATGCTCTCCTGCGCCCGTGCCGCTCTGCGGATGAAAGAACGCGGCGAATATGGTGCCAAGACCATGATCGAAATTCGCCCGATAGATCTCCTACCGGGAACAAAAGAGAGCCTCATCAAAGCGTTAGTCTGATAGCTGAATTCTGACGGCTGAATGCTACCGTTCCCTCAGGGAACCGTTCCGATACATCGCAAGGAGTTGTTCGAGTGCATCTATCTGCTCGAGCAGCTCCTTTCCCTTATCCGTATCCTTGATGCGCATGCGCTTTCCGGTAAAATCCTGCAGCAGTGTCCGGTTATGGATATCGTTACCCGACAGCACCGCCTGCTCCCGACTCTCAAAACTCTCATGCTCCACTAACTGAATACCGTGACTGTTGTAGATCAGCGTGTATCCGGCGATACCGGTCTTCTCCTGATACGGCTTACTGAAACCGCCGTCGATCACGAATCGCTTACCATTAGCACGCATCGGTGTTTCGCCTTTGATGGTGCGAACCGGCACGTGACCATTCACAATACGTCCCGTCGCAGGATCTAAACCGAACTCTTTCAGAATCTGCTCGCAGATCTTCTCATCGTCCGCTAAGGTAAAATACGCACCCTTCTTCTCATAATGAGGATCGCTCCCTTTCGCCTTTTGCCCTTCGCCATTCGCCTTTATAAAATACCGCTCGAAAGTCGTCATCTTATCCTTATTGTACAGCGGCGAGTTGGCGCCTTCCCATAGGTACAGCATATAATCCAGCGCATCCGCTTTCGCCTTGCCCGTACCGTAATACGCCTGCCGGATGATCGCATCCGTGCGGTCCATTAGTGCCTTACCGCTTACGCGCTTGCCGCATACCTCCGCCTCTGTGAACGAACCGTCCGCATTCAACGGTATCGCCGCATGGTAGAGTAGGAAACCGTTCCGCACCAGATATAGCGATCCGTGTTCGTACAGCATCTTTAGATGTTTCTGCATCTTCTCGCTCTTCCTAAACGACCGCCATAACTGATCCATCAGATCCTGCTCCTCCTGACTGAGCGCATACGGGTCCGCCGGATTAATGGTCGGCAGATTCTGGTCCAAGATCTCTTGACCCTCAAATGTCCAATGTCCATTCTCCAATGTCAAATGATGGAGCACCGCTCGGTCATCCATCCCCCATTCCGGATGCCGAAGCACCGTCTGGCCTTCTAACTTAAACTGAATGATCGATATCGCCTTATGCATCTTCGCCATCAGCTGGGCGCTCCGTGTCAGGCGGGGATTGTTATCGAAGTCCTTCGTCTGCCATATCGTGCACGGATCATCGCCATAGACCGTCATCGCAAAATTGGCAAGCGGTAGCAGGTTGATGCCGTATCCTTCTTCCAGCGTCTCGATGTTCGCATACCGGATCGATACCCGCAGCACCGTCGCCAACAGCGCTAAGTTACCTGTCATCGCACCCATCCATTCGATATCGTGGTTTCCCCATTGGATGTCGTAGTCGCGCACCGTACTCAGCACGTCCATGATCTTCGCCGCGCCTGAACCCCGGTCGAAGATATCGCCGACGATATGCAGCGTGTCAATCGTCAGACTGTGAATCAGGTAGCATATCGCTATCAGCAGCTGGTCCGCACAACCCGTCTCGATGATCGCATCGATGATGGCGTGGTAGTACGTGTTCCGGTCGTGCTGCTCTAAGTTCGTCTCGTGCAGCAGCTCCTTGATGATATACGCGTAGTCGGGAGGTAGCAACTTATGCACCTTCGACCGGCTGTATTTGATCGTCACCGCCCGGGCGATCTCTACCGTCTGCGACAGACGGATCTTGTACCATGCCTCCATGTCCGGCTGCACCGTCTTCTCATATTCGATCCGCTCGTCCGGATAGTAGATCAGCGCACATAACGCCCGCTTCTCTTCTTCCGGCATCGTCTCGCCATATACCTCATCCACTTTCCGCCTTACCACACCCGACGCGTTCTTAATCATATGGATGAACGCCGAAGAAGCACCGTGAAGGTCACTCACAAAATGCTCCGTCCCTTTCGGTAACGATAAGATCGCCCGCAGGTTAATCAACTCCGTGATCACCGCCTGCGAGTTCGGAAATTTCTCACTCAATAACTGCAGATAACGCTCGTCTGTCATAGTC
>CAMIZK010000042.1 GCA_946403315.1 uncultured Bacteroidales bacterium
ATGACGGGTGAGACAGGCGCCGGTAAGAGTATCATTTTGGGTGCGCTTGCCTTGGTGTTAGGTGCACGAGCAGACAGTAAAGCCATCACAGATGGAGAGGATAAGTGCATCATCGAAGCAGAATTTGATGAGGGGATTATCCGAAGGGAGTTATATGCTAACGGCAAAAGTCGTTCATTTGTGGACGATAGTGTGGTGACGCTGCAGGAGTTAAAAGTGTTAGCTAACAAACTGATCGATATCCATTCTCAGCACGCGAACTTGCTGATCGAGAATGCGGATTTTCAATTGGAAGTATTGGATGCTATCTCGCAGAATGAGTCGTTGTTACAAGACTATAGCACGCAATATGAATCGTATCTGAAGGTTTGTGAGGAGTTGAGAAGACTGCAGAGTTTGGCCAAGAAGAGTCAACAGGATGCCGATTATATCCAGTACCGGTATCAACAGTTAAGTGAGGCGAACTTAGAGGCAGGTGAGTTGGAGCAGTTAGAGCAAGAGCAGTACCAGTTGAGTCATGCGGAAGAGATTCGTGCGGCCTTGGAGACGGCGGTGGAAGCGTTGAGTGGTGAACAAGGCAGTGCGATAGAAGCGTTACGGGCGTGCCGTTTAGACGATGCGGCGACTGATTTACAGGAACGCATCGACAGTGCACGGATCGAGTTACAGGACATCGCTGAGGAAGCGGAAAGGAAACTCAACCGCATCGAGATGGATCCTAAACGCCTGGAATGGGTGGAAGAACGGATCGGGATGTTGGAGGAGTTGAAGCATAAGTTCAGCGCCGAGACGATCGAGGAGTTGATCGAGATGCGAGAGGAATTAGCGGAACAAGTGAACCGTCTGGACTCCTTTGATTTCGATATTGAGCAAGCGAAGAAGGCTGTAGAGACGGAGAAAGCGGTGTTGATCAAGAAAGCGGATGCATTGACGAAGAGCCGCAAAGCCGTAGTACCGCAGATCTGTGAACGGTTAGTGGACGGTTTGACGCGTTTAGGTGTTGCGCATGCGAAAGTGGAGATACCGATCAGCGCGACGGAAGATTTTACCGAGAAAGGTTGTGATGAGGTCCAGATTCTCTTTGCTGCGAACCTGAATCAAAGTTTACGAAATGTGAGCGAAGTGGCATCAGGCGGTGAAATCAGCCGGTTGATGTTATGTGTGAAGGCCATGATTGCCAGCACGAAGGGTCTGCCGACGATTATCTTTGACGAGATCGACACGGGTGTAAGCGGTAATATCGCTACCCAGATGGCATCTATTATGCAGGAAATGGCAAGTCACAGGCAGATCATCGCCATCACTCATCTGCCGCAGATAGCGGCGTTGGGAACGCATCATTACAAGGTATATAAAGCCGATACAGATAAACGGACGGAGACGCATATCAGCCGTCTGAATGAAGAAGAACGAATCACGGAGATCGCGACGATGTTAAGCGGAAACACGCCGACACCGGAAGCGGTCGCCAACGCGAAACAGTTATTATGTTGCCATTAGCGGAAAGACTGCGTCCAAAGACGCTGGACGAATACATAGGACAGAAACATCTGGTGGGTCAAGGAGCGATCCTACGGCAGATGATCGAAAGCGGAAACATCGCCAGTTTTATTCTGTGGGGTCCTCCGGGCGTCGGTAAGACGACGCTGGCACGTATCATCGCGCATCAGTTACAACGGCCGTTCTACACGCTGAGTGCAGTGACAAGCGGAGTGAAGGAGGTGCGCGATGTGATCGACAAGGCGAAACGGACAGCGAGTATCAACAGTGGTCTGTTTGCGCCGACGGACAGCAGGAGTCCAATCTTGTTTATCGATGAGATTCACCGGTTCAGCAAGAGTCAGCAGGACAGTTTGTTAGGTGCCGTGGAAGAAGGTACGATCACGTTGGTAGGTGCCACGACAGAGAACCCGTCTTTTGAGGTGATCACTCCCCTACTCAGCCGATGCCAGGTGTATGTACTGAAGTCGCTGGAGAAAGACGATCTGATGGAATTACTGAACCGAGCTTTGACGCAGGATACGTATATCAAGGGTTTGGGGCTGCAGGTAAAGGAGACCGAAGCGATCTTACGGTACAGCGGTGGGGACGCACGGAAATTACTGAACATCATTGAGTTGGTTAGTAACAGCGGTGTCAAGATCATTGATAACGAGACCGTTACGAAGCAGTTACAGCAGAATCCTGTGGCGTATGACAAGGACGGGGAGATGCATTATGATATCATTTCCGCGTTCATCAAATCGATTCGTGGCAGTGATCCGCAGGCAGCGATCTATTGGTTAGCAAGGATGATCGAAGGCGGAGAAGACCCTAAGTTCATTGCCAGACGATTGGTCATCTCGGCCAGCGAAGATATCGGATTAGCGAATCCGAATGCGATGCTGTTGGCCAACACCTGCTTTGAGGTGGTGAATAAGATCGGCTGGCCGGAAGGGCGGATTCCGTTAGCGGAGACGACGATCTATCTGGCGACCTGCAAGAAAGATAACTCGGCTTATCTGGCGATCGATGCAGCTTTGGCGAAAGTTCGGGAAACGGGCAATTTGCCTGTTCCGTTACATTTGCGCAATGCACCGACGAGTCTGATGAAAGACCTGGGATATGCTGACGGATATAAGTATCCGCACGATTTTCCGGGACATTGGGTAGCGCAACAATATCTGCCGGACGAGTTAGTGGGTACGGAGTTTTGGAAAAAGGATTAGAGGATTAGTGGCTGGTTTATACATACATATTCCGTTTTGTAAGAAGCGGTGTCTGTACTGCGATTTCTTCTCCACGACGCAGTTGGAGAAACGGGAAGCATACGTAGCCGCGCTGATGAGGGAGATCGAGGAAAGAAAGGATGAGGCAGGTGAGCCGATTCGAACGGTTTATATCGGCGGCGGTACACCGAGCACGTTATCCATCGAATCGATGACAGGTATTAACCAGGTAATGCATAGTACATTCATAGGTGAATATACCGTGGAGGTAAACCCGGGGGATGTGACGAAAGCGTACCTGGAGGGATTAAGAGCATTAGGTGTAAACCGCTTGTCGATGGGTGTACAGTCTTTTGATGACCAATTGCTGCAGTTGATCGGAAGGCGACACACGGCGCAGCAAGCGATAGACGCGGTGAAGACAGCCCAGGAAGCGGGTTTTGAGAACCTGTCTATCGACCTGATGTACGCGTTACCGACGCAGACGATGGATCGGTGGAAGGCGGATATCGAAACGGCTTTGGAGCTGGGCGTACAGCATATATCGAGTTACGGTCTAATGTACGAAGAAGGTACAGTACTGACGAAGATGCTGGAGAGCGGACAGATCGAAGCGATCGATGAGGACACGGAGAATGCGATGTACGATGTGCTGTGTGCGCGATTAAAGGCAGCAGGAATGGTGCATTATGAGGTGAGTAATTTTGCCTTACCGGGTTATGAAGCGCAGCATAACAGTTGTTATTGGGACCATACACCGTATATCGGTATTGGTGCCGGCGCGCATAGTCTGGTGGGAAGAAAAAGAAGTTGGAACGTAAGCGATATCGATGCGTATATCGCCGGGACGGCAGAGCGGGAAAGTGAGACGCTGACCGATGAGGATTGGTACAACGAGCAGTTGATGTTAGGTTTACGGACCTGCAAAGGTGTGGATAAGACGCTGATTCGCAAGGATGTGAGTGGGTATATCGCACAAGGTCTGCTGCGGGAAGAAGAAGGAAAAGTGGTAGCGACCCAAGATGGCATCCATATATTAAACAGAATAATAGAAGATTTAATGATATGAAGAAGAATGGTAAAAACTGGTTCAAGCAGGTGAAGGAAAAATACCCGTTGAAACCTTGGCAGAGGAAGTTTATGATCTGGTTCTGGAGTCTTTTCGGCACCTTTATCGTAATGGCATTCCTTTTTATGCTGCTGATTTCCAAAGGTGTACTGGGTTATATGCCGCCTGTGGACGACTTGTTGAATCCGAAGAACTTACTGGCTAGCGAGATCATCTCGTCCGATCATCAGGTGATTGGCCAGTACTACAAAGAGAACCGTGTGAGCGTGAAGTACGAAGACATCTCTCCGTTCGTGATCAATGCCTTGATAGCAACTGAAGATGAGCGTTTTGAACGCCACACCGGTGTGGATCTGAAAGCTTTGTTCCGTGCGGCTGTTAAGTTAGGTAGAGCCGGCGGTGGTAGTACGATTACTCAGCAGTTAGCCAAGCAGTTGTGGACGGAGAACGTAGGTCGTACAGCCATCCAGCGTGCGACCCAAAAACCGACGGAATGGGCGATTGCAACACAATTGGAAAGCTTATACTCCAAGGAAGAGATCATCACAATGTACCTGAATCGTTTCGATTTTCTGCATAATGCGGTGGGTATCCAATCGGCAGCGCGTATCTATTTTAGTACCACACCAAAAGATCTGAAGATCGAAGAAGCGGCTACGTTAGTGGGCATGTGTAAGAACCCGTCGTACTATAATCCTCGTCGGGATTCGTTGCGTTGTGTGAATCGGCGTAACACGGTATTAGGACAGATGTACCGGTCTAAGTTCATCGACAAAGCGACCATGGACTCCGTGTCGGCATTACCGCTGGTACTGCGTTATCAAACAGCTGACCACAAACAAGGATTAGCACCCTATTTCCGTGAATATCTGCGTGTTACCTTGACTGCTAAAGAACCGAGTTATGGAGATTACTCTACTTGGAACAAGCAGCAGTACACATTTGACAAGTACCAATGGGATAATAATCCGCTGTATGGTTTTTGCGAGAAATATCGCAAGCCGGACGGCAGTAAATACGATATCTACCGGGATGGCTTGAAGATCTACACCACTATCGATTCGCGTATGCAGAAGTATGCCGAGGAGGCGGTGAGTGAGCACATGCAGGCGCAGCAGAAATCGTTCTTCAAGGAGTTGAAGAAGAAAAAGAATGCACCTTTCTCCATTGCTTTGACGAAGGAGGAAGTGGACGGTATTATGAAGCAAAGCATGAAGAATACCGACCGGTACTGGTACTTAAAACAAGAAGGGATGAGTCAGGATTCGATTTTTGCCACCTTCTACAAGAAGCAGCCTATGCGGATCTTTACCTATGACAGAGGTATGATCGACACCGTGATGACGCCGTATGACTCGATCCGTTGGCAGAAGAGTTATCTGCGCTGCGGATTCATGTCGATGGATCCGATCACGGGTCATGTGAAGGCCTATGTCGGTGGACCGAACTTCGCTAATTTCCAGTACGATATGTGTACGAAAGGTCGTCGTCAGGTGGGATCGACTATCAAGCCGTACCTCTATACCTTGGCCATGGACGAAGGTATGTGGCCTTGTGAAACCTGGGTGTATGACTCGATCACGCTGATCGATGCCAACGGCAGGCCTTGGACACCGCGTGATACACACGACAAATACCAAGGTGATACACTCAGTTTAGCATGGGGACTGAAAGAGTCGTCGAACTGGATGTCGGCATACCTGATGTCGCTGTTCACGCCGGAACAATTAGTGGACCTAATGCGTTCCTTCGGTATCAAAGGAGAGTTGGATCCGGTGGTGTCGCTCTGTCTGGGTCCGTGTGACGTGAGTGTGGAAGAGATGGTAGATGCCTACACGGCTTTTGCCAACAAGGGTATCCGCACCGAACCGCTGTACGTAACGCACATCGAGGATGCGAACGGTAATATCATTGCACAATTCACCCCGAAGACGCATGAGATCATCGGAGAGACCACTTCGTATAAGATGATTTACATGTTACGGGAAGTAGTAGATCACGGTACCGGTATCCGGGCACGGTATAAATACGGCATCAAGGCGCCGATGGGTGGTAAGACAGGAACAACGAACAACAACTCCGACGGTTGGTTCATGTGCTTCACGCCGTCACTGGTTAACGGAGCCTGGGTGGGCGGTGAAGACCGTGCGATCCACTTTGATAATATGGCCGAAGGACAGGGTGCTTCGATGGCCTTGCCTATCTGTGCGATCTATCTGCAGAAGATTTTCAAAGACAAGAGTTTAGGATACAGCGAAGAGGAAGAATTCGATATTCCGGCATGGTTCGACCCCAATGAAGGTTGCGAATAAATATAAGGTGAAAGGTGAAAGGTCAAAGGTGAAAGGTTTACTCCTTCTCATCTTCCTTTCCATTTTCAATTTTCATTTTTCAACTTGCCAGGCGCAGTTGAATACCGACCGCATCACGGCGATTGGTAGGAATGCCTTGTATTTTGAGGACTATATCCTGTCGATCCAGTATTTTAATCAGGTGATTCGTCTGAAGCCGTATTTGGCGGAACCCTATTTCTACCGTTCAATTGCCAAGATCCAGTTGGAGGACTATCAGGGTGCGTTGAATGACTGCAATGCCGCGATAGAGCGCAATCCGTTTTCTCCGGGTTATTACTATGCACGAGGTTATATCTACCGGCAGATGAAGCAGGCGGACAAGGCGGAAGAAGACTATACGCAGGCTTTGCAATTCTCTCCGGAGAACCGCACCTATATGTTATTGCGCGCAGACACGCGTGCGGAACGCAAGGAATACGAGGCGGCTTTGGAGGATATCGAGTGGTTACTGAAACGAGAACCGCAGTCAGCATCCTTCTGGAGTGAGAAAGGTCAAGTGTCGTTCTTGAAAGGCGATACCCTGCAAGCCGTGGAGGCTTTTGAACAAGCGGCTAAGTACGACAAGACCAATCCGGCCATCTGGTCTGCGTTGGGTGTGATTAACCTGATGTTAGAGCGGGAAGAAGATGCGTATGTGCAGCTAAGCCAAGCGATTAACTTAGGTTCGAAATGGGCAGGCGACTATATCAACCGGGGTCTGTTGCATTATCGGAAGCATAACTACCGTGGTGCGTTATCGGATTTCGATCAGGCGGTGAAGATCTCTCCCCGCGATGCGGAGAGTTATTATAACCGCGGTATTATGCGGCAAGAAGTGGGTGACTACAACAAGGCGTTGGAGGACTTGAACACCGCTATTTCCCTGGATCCGGAACGAACAGAGATGCGTTATCAACGCGGCCTGATCGAGTTACAACTCAAACAATGGAGTGCTGTCGTGGAGGATATGAACGCGATGATTGCCCGTTATCCGTATTTCCTGCCGAGTTATTATGTAGCGGCGCAGGCGTGCACCAAGCAGGGTAAGGATAAAGCGGCTTACCGGTACAAGGAGCAAGCGGCGGAATTAGAGCAGCGCAAAGAGGAGATCCAGGCACAGCAGGCGAGTCAGCCGAAGACCGATATGCTGATTGCTGACGCCCAGCCGCAGAAGAAAGACTACCGAAAGGAGTTTTCTGCCAATACCGCGCAAAATCAGACAGATCTTCCGGAAGAGGAAGAGAAATATGAATCTCAGACCCGTGGAACGGTGCAGAAACGCCATCAAGACATCGTGTTAGAGTCCAATATCGTACTCAGTTATTACAGTCAGGATTTGAGTTTGAGACGTACGAACTACTACCATCCGACGGTAGATCAACTCAACAAACGGGAAGTGTTACCGGCGGCCTTGCGTTTTACGTGTCAGGAGTTGACCTTGACGGCAGAGATGGTGGATTTCCATTTTGCGGAGATTACCCGTCTGTCGCAGATGATCGACGAAGGACCGACCGCCGCGTTGTATTTCGCTCGAGCGATCGAGTTTGCGGTCGTTCAGGACTACACCAGTGCTATTGACGACTGCACGAAAGCGACCTTGTTAGCCGATCCGGATATGACGCTTATTCTGACCTTCTGCCGTGCCAATTGGCGGTACCGTCTGTTTGAATACCAGCGTGCGACAGGAGAACAGGAAGCAACGGCATCGATGGATTTTGACATCATGCTTCGGGATTATGATCAGGTGATTCGACTGCAGCCGGACTTTACGTTTGCATTGTACAACAAGGCCAATATCCTCTGTGCGCAGCACGAGTGGAAAGACGCCATCGAGTATTACACGCGTGCCATTGCTCAGGATCTGGATTTTTCCGAAGCCTATTTTAACAGGGGGTTGACCTATCTCTACACCGGTGAGCACGAGAAAGGTCTGGCGGATTTGAGTAAAGCCGGAGAGTTAGGTATTTACCAGGCATATAATTTGATTACACGCTTTAAATGAGAGCCATACGACACATATTTATCCTTTGTCTTTTGTCCTTTGTCCTTATTCCGGTAAAAGGTCAGTTGCTATACGAGATTTCGGGTAACGGGGTGAAAGACAAATCGTATCTGTTAGCGACGAACCGTCTGGTGGATATGACTTTTCTGGACACGATACCGAATGTGTTCAAATGCTTTGGACAATGCGATAAAGTGATCACGGAATTTGCGATGCAAGACTATGAAGCCTTGTCTGCATTACGCCAGGCAGCGGTGCTACCCGACTCGATTAAACTGAGTAATTTTTACAGCGAAAGCGAATATGCGCTAATTGATAATAGCCTTCGCATTGGTTTGGGCATGGGTTTAGATCAGTTATGCCGCATGAAACCGGCGTACTTGACGGAGATGTACCGCACGGAATTGATGAAGAACTGGTTGCAGTTTGACGAGCAGCGATCGATGGAGAGTTTCTTCGAATCGATCGCCGCAGAACGGGATATGCCGGTGATCGGATTGGATGATATCGGGGAGACGATGTACATGCTTTTTGACCGGGAACCGTTTCATTGGCAATGCACGGAGCTACTGAAAGTGATCGAATATCCGGAGAATGAGGTGAAGCAAGAGAAGACGCTGAAGGCGATGTATCTGGACGGCAGACTGAGCGATATCGCATATCAGGTGGAAGGGCCGGATAACAAGACCAGTATCTCCTTTTCGGACTATAAAGTCTATTGTGCGCGAAATAAAGAATGGGTCAAACGGTTAAAGAAACACCTGAAGGACGGGAATGCGTTTATCACGCTCAATGCCATCTATTTGGGAGGCGAGAAAGGATTAATTGAACAACTACGGGCGGCAGGATATCGGGTCCGGCCCGTGAACAGAGGAATAAAATTAAAACAACAATAAGATGAAAAAGGTATTTTCTGTTTTTGCAGCGCTGATCATCGCGCTGAGTGTAAACGCCGCTGAACGCGGTAAGTTCATTCATGTGGACAACACAGTGAACAAGAACCTGAAACCACAGATTGCATTCCGCATCGACCATAAGGAGGATGCAGATGTAACGACATTGCTGGTGAAGTTAGTCAGTACCAGTGCGTACTATGAGTTCACCGACGCATCGCGTGTACTCTTTCGTTTGAGTGACGGAAAGGCGATCCGTCTGAACCGTAACGGTGCGGCAGTAAGCAATGAGAAGAAGTATTCTGAGAAGAAAGGTACGGCCACTATCACGTTCTACCCTACTGTCACGGAGTACGAAGTGACACCGGAGCTGATCGAGGCATTGGAGAAAGGCGAGACCGTAATCAAGGTGCGTATCGTACCAAAGGAGAATGAACCGAAGGACTACGACATCGTGGAGAGTTATCAGGCACGGTTCTCTTCTGACCTGCTCAAATCGTATCAGGAAGCGGTGTTAAACAACCGAAAGGCGCACTCCGACATCAGCGATGAAGATTTTTGATTCATCAAAAATAATCGTGCCATTTATGGCTAAGATGACTTCTAAGCACATACTCATCCTTTGTCTTTTGTCCTTTGTCCTTGTTCCGGCAAAGGCCGATATCGGCATGCAGGAGTTAGGGGACTCGTTAACCGCATGGACCGGTTTTTCATCCGTGTGGTCACCGGTCGTGAAGGTGAAGAACCTGCGCGTGAACAGGAACAAGATCACGGTCAAGACCAATAAAACACTCAAAGATGTCCGTTGGACGACCGCCAATATCGCTGAACTGAAACGCAAAGTGAGTCGTTGGGTGCTGGGGCACGAGAGAGGGAAAGTGACCATTCAGACGGCGAACATCAATATCGAGAATTTGGTTACCAACTGCGCCAAAGGCATTCTTGCTACCGGAAAACCGCACGACTTGGCGGAACGGAATATCGCGCTGTATCCGAGTCACGGACTATATTACAATCGAGACCGCGATGAATGGATCTGGCAACGTGCTACCTTATGGACCACGGTGGAGGACTTGTACAGTCAGGAATATGTGCGGCTGATCAAGCAGATGTTGGAGAATGCCGGCGCGACGATCCATATGCCGCGTGCCGGTTTAGACCAACAGCAGCCGGGTATCTCCGGCATGCCGGCTTGGACCGAAGGTGCACGCTACTGGCTGATCTCGCAAGGTGCCGACTCTACCCTTTGGAACTTATACGAAGGGGATGAGTATAAGGATGACATGAAGTGCAGAGCGCTGTGGATCAATTCTTTAGAGACTCCTATTGACCTGTGTCTGGCTTTTCATACCGACGGAAACGACAGCGGCAATGACAGCACGATCATCGGCACGCTGGTTATCTACACTGCCAAGGACGATGACGGACATAGCAAGCTGAGAGACGGCAGAGACCGGGAGACCGTGAACCGAAACTTAGCGGATTGGATTCAGACGCAGGTGACGGAAGACTTACGGCATATCGCGCCGGAATGGACAAGGCGGCAACTCAAAGAAGCCAATTACTGTGAGACGCGTGTGCCGGTGGTGCCGAGTATCATCCTGGAACTGTTGAGTCACAAAAACATGGCCGACATGCGGTACGGTTTGGATCCCAAGTTCCGTTTTGCCGCCAGCCGTGCCGTCTATAAAGGCATCTTACGCTATCTGAACGGTACCAACGCGGTGGTACAACCCTTACCTGTTCAACAATTGGCGATCACACAGGAAGGAGTGTTACAATGGAGACCCACTATCGATAGTCTGGAAACGACGGCTACCCCATCCTATTACATGGTGTATATCCAGGAGAATGACGGCGACTGGAATGTCCAGCAAGTGGAAGAAGTGACGGAATTGCAGGTAGAGCTGAAACGCGGCGTTCGGTACAACTACTATGTAGTTGCCGGTAACGAAGGCGGACTCAGTTTTCCGTCTCCGATCATCAGTGCCTACCTCAGCGAGAAAGAGGACGCACCTTTGGCACTCATCGTTGATGCGTTTGATGACGTCTACGGCGTCGAATGGTTTGCTGACAGCACCTATGCCGGTATCGTGCCGGGCAGTTATGCATGTGAGGACTATTTCTCTTGCGCGTATATCGGCGAACAATGGAACTACACCCGCAGCGATGAATGGAAAGATGACGATAACTGCGGTTGGGGTGCCTGTCACCGCGACCATGCCGGTCAGATCACGAAGGGAAACACCCATGACTGGTGTGCCCAACACGGACGAGTACTGCGCCAAATGCGAATCTCGTATGTCAGTTGTACGGCAGAGATGATGGAGATGGAGCGCAAAACAGAAGCACCCGAGTACGATTTCCAACTGATGGATATCATCTGTGGGCGTCAACGGCAACCAATCTCCGAAACGCTGGCAAATGCAATTGAGATATACACGGGTCAGGTAGGCAAATTGCTGCTCAGCACCGATCATTTCAGTGCGATCGAGCCGAAGTGGGCCAAGCAGTACCTGCATGCGCAGTACTATGCGGCGCAGGCTACGCACAGCGGCCGTGTCGTCAGTTCAAGGCATCGCCCGTATCAACTGGTGTTAAGGCCGAATGCGGAACAGCTTTTCACCTGTCATCCGGAAGGATTAAAACCGGCGGACAATGAGGCAGAGAAAATTGCCACGTACGCAGATATGCGGTGTCCGGCAGCGATAGGTTATAATCACCGCACCTTAGTGTTCGGTTTTCCGCTGGAAGCGACGCAGGATTTTGAAAGTATCTGCCAGCATGCGCTCGAATGGCTGATGAATGAGGAGGAATAAAAAAAAGAGGCTCATATGAGTCTCTTTTTTGTTTACTGAGGATGCTATTACTTAGCGAGTTCCTCGAGTTGAGCTGCAGCTTCTTCCAAAGTAATTTCTGCCTCAGGAGCAGCCTCTTCAGTAGCCTCTTCAG
>CAMIZK010000043.1 GCA_946403315.1 uncultured Bacteroidales bacterium
GAGAATTTGAAAGTAGTGACCGCGACGTATGAGTTGTACATCAACGGCGAAGGCGGTAAAGAAGAGTTAATGGAAAAGGCGACGGAGGAAGCTCCGTTGGTATGGTGTCAGGGTGAAGGAATGATGCTTCCTGCTTTTGAGGCACAGATGGCCGGCAAGGAAAAGGGCAACACCTTCGATTTCGTGCTCAAAGCCGCAGACGCCTACGGCGAATACATCCAGGAAGGTCTGATGGATCTGCCGAAGAAGATGTTCTTCAACGGCGACGGTGAGTTTGACGACGAACGCGTCTATGTAGGTGCAGTCGTGCCGATGAACACCGTGGACGGTCAGATCGTGAAGGCGCAGGTTTGTGAGATTACGGATGATCAGGTCACCATCGACCTCAACCACCCGTTTGCCGGAGAAGACTTGCATTTCAAAGGGAAGATCTTAGCTATCCGGGATGTGACGGAAGGAGAGTTAAAAGCCATTCGCAATCCTCGTCACGGCTGCGGAGGATGCGGCGGACATTGCGGTCAAGACAGCTGCGAAAGTTGTGACAAAGGCTGCAACAAAGGCTGCGGAGGGTGCGAATAGCTCAGTAAGCTACTTCGCTAAAAAAGAAACAAGAAAACAAATAATTTTATAAAACTATGGCAAATATTGTAGCGATAGTGGGTCGTCCCAATGTCGGGAAATCGACCCTGTTTAACCGCTTGACGGGTACCCGTCGGGCGATAGTGATGAATACAGCCGGCACGACACGTGACCGTCAGTACGGTAAAGCTGAATGGTGCGGCAGAGAGTTCTCCGTCATCGACACCGGTGGATGGGTGGTGAACTCCGATGACACGTTTGAGAGCGAGATCAACCGGCAAGTAGATCTGGCCATTCGGGAAGCGGATGTAGTGATGCTGGTGGTGGATGTGAACGAAGGTGTCACGCAGTTCGACATGGAGGTGGCTCACCTGTTACGGCAGGCGAAGAAACCCACTATCCTCTGCGTCAACAAAGTGGATACCTTTGAGAATCAGTACGGAGCCGCCGAGTTTTATAAACTCGGTTTAGGAGAACCTTTTATCCTGTCGGCAGAGAACGGTTTGGGTACCGGTGACCTACTGGATGAGGTGGTAAGCCGTTTCCGTAAGGAAGATAACAGCGATGAAGAGATCGAAGAGTTACCGCGATTTGCAATCGTCGGTCGTCCGAATGCCGGTAAGTCGAGTATCCTGAACGCGTTTATCGGTGAGGAACGCACCATCGTGACCGATATCCCGGGTACGACACGCGACTCGATTTATACAAGGTATAATAAGTTCGGTAAGGATTTTTACTTAGTGGACACCGCCGGTATCCGCAAGAAAGCGAAAGTGACCGAAGACCAGGAGTACTACTCGGTCGTTCGTTCGATCCGTGCCATCGAGAACAGCGATGTATGTATTTTGATGATCGATGCGACGCGTGGTATCGAAGCGCAGGATCTGAATATCTACTCGCTGATCCAGAAGAACAAGAAGGGTCTGGTGGTTTGTATCAACAAGTGGGATCTGGTAGAAAGCAAGACGAACCAGGATATCAAGGCGTACGAAGCGGCCATTCGTGAACGAATCGCTCCGTTTACCGATTTCCCGATCATCTTTACGAGTGCACTCACCAAACAGCGTATCTTCAAGGTAGTAGAGACGGCGATTCATGTGTATGAGAACAAAAACAAGAAAATCCCTACCGCCCAACTGAACGAGAAGTTCCTGCCGTTGATTGAGAACTATCCCCCACCCGCTTGGAAAGGTAAGTATATCAAGATCAAATACTGCACGCAGTTACCGAACACCCAGATACCGACTTTCGTGTTCTTTGCCAACTTACCGCAGTACGTCAAAGAACCGTACCGCCGGTTCTTGGAGAATAAGTTACGCGAATGGTGGGACTTCAACGGTACACCGGTTCAATTGTTCATACGCGCCAAGTAACGAATTTTAAGAAAAAGTTTCACTTTTTGCTTAAATACTTGCGTATGTCAAAAAAAAGTTGTACCTTTGTGCGCTTTTTGTGGTGTTATGAAGATAATAGGTTTTATATATTGTAGTGGCGAAGGGCGAAAGGTGAATGGCGAATGGGAAATGGTGCTCAAAGGCGACAGTTGTCTGCTCAACGGTAGAAAACCTTTCTTCATGCCGGACTGGAGTCAAGAGATCGGTGTCACGCCTTGTATGATCTTGCGTGTGAGCCGTTTGGGAAAAGAGATAGCACCCAAGTTCGCTGACCGTTATTATGATGCAGTTGCACCAGGAGAGGATTTTATCGCACTCGACAAGGCACGGGAAGCACAAGCGGCAGGACGGCCCTGGACAGAAGCCTTGGCATTCGATTATTCCTTAGCGATAGGCGAATGGATGGATAAAGGCGAAGGGCGAATGGCGAAGGGCGAATGGTTAATGCGTCCGGAAGAAGCAATATCCGAAGCCAGTAAGGTAATGACGATCCGGCAAGGAGACTTGATTTATATTCAGGCCAAACAAGCACCGCAGCCGGTACATAAAGAAGATGTCCTTCGCATAGAAGTGGAGGGTGAAGAAAAATTATACTGTAAGATAAAATGAGAAAACTCGTTCTATTCATATCTTTTCTGTTGAGCCTGCCGATGATGGCGGGTGCCCACTCGTATGTCAACACCTCGGTGCTGTCGGACGGTCACTGGGTGAAGATTCGTGTCAGCGAATCCGGTATCTGCCGTATGGGTTTTGATGAACTGCGTAAAGCAGGTATCGATCCGGCGAACGTACAGGTGTTCGGATACGGCGGTGCGCAGAAAGAACAAGATTTCTCCAAGACCAATATCGACGATCTGCCGCACGTACCGATTTACAAGGGAGAGGATTATATCCTGTTCTACGTGCAGGGACCGATCAGTTGGAGTTACAACACGTCATACAGCCGCTTCACCCATACGCGTAATACCTATTCGGATTACGGGTATTATTTCCTGACAGACGATGCGGATGGGACAGAAGAATTACAACCGAAAACTGTTCCTTCCGGTACGCCTTCGGAGATCACTACCTACCCCTTCTATCAGGTGCAGGATAAAGACTCCGTCAACCTCATTGACCGAACCGGCGTGTCCGGTGGAGGTCGCACGTTCTACGGAGAACAGTTTTCAGCAAATCAGACACGTACATTTACGTTTAATACTCCCTACGCTGCGATAGGTCAGAACAGCACGGTGTTCATCGATATAGCGGCCAACGCATCTGTCAGTTCCAAAGTGACAGCTACCTTGAACGGCACAGCCTCCAAAGATGTCTTGATTGCGGATATTCCCGATCATTACACCTTTGGTGTGGCCAGTACCATCAGTTTCAACGGCAGTAGTCAGACAGATAGACAAACGGTACAAATACAGCTTAAGAACAGTTCTTCCAGTGCCTTGGCATGGTTGAATTATATCGAGATCACCACACCGAGTGCATTAACCATGACCGGTGACTACATGCCTATCCGCACCATGGAGAACCGCAATAGTTCCAAACCTGTTCGGTTCCATCTCAACGGTGCTGCTGCGACCACGATGGTGTGGGATGTCACCCGGTTAGACAGCATCCGACCGGTAACTACTGCATGGACCGAAGGCGAGTTGACCTGGACCGCTTCGCAGGCAGATGGTATTCATGAATATATTGTTTTCAACACCAACGGTGCTGACTTCCTCACCGCACAGGTGATCGGAGAGGTAGATCACCAGAACCTCCATGCGCTGAACAATATCGACTACGTCATCATCTGTCCGGAGGGATACGAAGAACAAGCTACCCGTCTGGCGCAGGCACATCAGGACAAACAGGCGATCACGTGGGCCGTTGTCACCGATCAACAGGTGTATAATGAGTTCTCTTCCGGTACTCCGGATGCAACCGCTTACCGATGGTTGATGAAGATGCTGTACGACCGTGCGAACAGCGGTATCGGACAAGCTCCCCGTTGGTTATTACTCATGGGTCACGGTTCGTTTGATAACCGCAAGTTACTCGTGAACTCAGGTTCTAACCTGCTGCTGACCTATCAGTCCAAGAACTCCTTAAACGAGGTGCAGGCTTATGCGACAGATGACTATTTCGGTTGGCTCGATGATAACGAAGGCAATAATGACCGAACCGCCAAGATGGATATCGGTGTCGGTCGTCTGCCTGTGGAGAGTGTAGAAGAAGCACGTACCACGGTGGACAAACTGATTCGATACCTGAACAACGAGCAGACGGGTAAATGGAAGAACCAGCTGGTCTATTTGGCCGATGACGGGGAGAATGGTATGCACACCGAGACGGCAGAGAAAAGTGCCGAACTCGTTCGTGTCAAGAACCCCGACTTCGTGGTGCATAAGATCTTCCTTGACGCTTATCCGCAGGAAGTAAACGCCAGCGGAGAGAGTTATCCTTTGGCCAAGAACCGGGTACAGAACCTGCTCAAGAGCGGTGCTCTCTTCTTTGACTATTCCGGTCACGGAGGTTACAACGCCATCACCAGTGAGTCGATCCTTAACCAGAAAGATATCGAGAACATGACCAATGACAACTTGGCTTTCTGGCTTTTTGCAACCTGTAACTTTGCG
Organism: uncultured Bacteroidales bacterium; assembly: GCA_946403315.1. GTDB lineage: Bacteria > Bacteroidota > Bacteroidia > Bacteroidales > Paludibacteraceae > Colicola. The sequence goes on from CAMIZK010000043.1 coordinate 4,589, forward strand.
CAATGCGATGCCGGGAAACGCAGTGCGGCCGAATCTGCGCTACTCAATCCCAACGGAGGAGCGGTCGGTATCTTAGCTGCTACTCGCACCGTCTTTGCATCGCAGAACACCGACCTCAACCGTGCCGTGTGCGATACACTCTTCGGTCACAGCGATGTCTTCCATTACGATATCACGTTGGGTGAAGCGATATACAGAGGAAAGAATACGCTTGCCGATGCCAACAAACTGGCATACGTGCTATTAGGCGACCCTGCTATGCGGCTCAACTACCCGACGGACTATCAGGTACAGACATTGACGGCCATCGACACACTGAACGCTTTGTCCGTTCAACACGTAGAAGGACGAATCATCGATGAGGACAGCCTGCTCGTCAGTGACTTTAACGGAAAAGTGGACATCACCATCTATGATAAGATGCAGTCTATCCCTACGCGTGATAACGACAACTTAGGCGGAGATCCCAAGGTGGTGGAATACAACGACTACCCCAGCACGATCTTCTCCGGCGCGACGGATGTAAAGAACGGCCTGTTTAATTACACCTTCATGGTGCCCAAAGATATCCGGTATAACTTCGGTAACGGCCGTATCGTCTATTATGCAGTCAGCACCGATTCGCTGGAAGTAGCCGAAGCGGTGGGACACTGTCATGACCTGGTCATCGGCGGTACCGGATCCATCGTCACGGCGGATACCGTAGGACCGGAGATGACGATCTATCTCAACACCCCCGCCTTCCCTGATGGAGGAAAGACGTACGCCACACCGCGGTTCTTTGCCGAACTGGAAGATGAGCACGGTATCAACACAGCCGGCGCCGGTATCGGGCATGACCTGATGCTGGTGGTAGATGACGATCCCAAGCATATCTATGTACTCAACGAGTACTTCACGGCGGCCAACAGCAGTTACCAATCCGGACGCGTCAGTTACCTTATGGATGCGCTGCCGGATGGGCCGCACAGTCTTACTTTCCGCGCTTGGGACTTGTTAAATAACAGTACTACCAAGAGTCTGAACTTCATCGTAGAAGCCGGTCTGGATCCCTCTATCTATTCCGTGACGACCTATCCTAATCCAGTAGAGACGCAGGGTGTTGTCACCATCGTCGTCAACTACGACCAACCCGATGAACTGCTGCGCACCGAACTGGATCTGTTTAACATCAACGGACAACTCGTTTATACTCATACGCAGAAGAACCCCGATGCCGTATCGATCAACTTGGCAAATCTGTCACTCCGTGCAGGAGTATATGTATATTCTATTCGTATCAAAACCGCAGACGGCAAATACAGCCGGACGTCGGGCAAAATAATTGTCACTAAATAGCCTATGAAACATATCGCTTGAAAAGTTTAAAGTTTAAAGTTTAAAGTTTAAAGTTTAGAGATTAACAAAAAACAACAATAACAAAAAATGAAAAAATTCTTAATTTCTTTAGCAGCCTTGTGCTGCGCTGCAACGATGAGTGCACAAGGTACCGTTGCAGATGAGATGAACCCGCTGATCACTTCGATGCCGTCGCTGTCTATTGCGCCAGATGCGCGTGCGGCCGGTATGGGTGACATCGGTGTGGCAACAGAAGCTGATTTTAACTCCCAGTACTGGAACCCGGCCAAGTACGCTTATATGTACTCCAAGGGTGGTATCACGGCGAACTATACCCCGTGGTTGCGTAAGTTGGTCAGCGACATCGACCTCGCTTACCTCGCCGGATTCTATAACTTCGGTGACCTGGGCGGTGGTATCGGTGCCAGCTTCACTTATTTCTCGATGGGTGATGTAGCGCTTACCGACGGAAGTGGAAACACGATCCAGAATGTACGTCCGAATGAGTGGGCATTGGACCTCAGTTACTTCCGTAAACTGCATGAGTACGTCTCGATGAGTGTGGCAGTTCGTTTCCTCTATTCGGACTTAAACAACGGTTATAACGCGAGTACCAGTGGTGGTACAGAGATGCACCCGGCATGGACCATGGCCGCTGACATTGCGCTCTACTATCGTCAGCCGATAGAGATTCCTACCGGTGAGAGCCATTTCACTCTCGGTTTCAGTCTCAAGAACCTCGGTGGTAAGATGACGTATGACAGCATCACCTCCAACTTCATCCCGGCTTCCATGAACATCGGTGCCGGATACGAGATTCCGTTGAATAAGTACAACTTCCTGACCCTCAACCTGGAGGCAAACAAGCTGCTGGTACCGAGTCGTATCTCCAAGTACGCAGATCAACCGGATGGCAAATATAGCCAAGAGGAATATTCGAACTTGACTTCCGCTAAGGGTTGGTTCCAGTCATTCGCAGACGCACCGGGTGGCTCCAAAGAGGAGTTCAACGAGGTACGCTGGGGTGCAGGTATCGAGTATTCGTATGACAAGAAGTTCTTCGCACGTGCCGGTTACAGTTACGAGAACTACTATAAGGGTAACCGTAACTATGTCACCTTCGGTGCCGGATTCCACTTGTCTATTGTCAGCCTCGATGTATCCTACTGCGTCGGTTTAGCAGCATCCAACCCGTTGGATCAGACCATGCGTTTCACGCTGGGCTTTGACTTAGCAGGTATCAAGGATCTGGTAAACAACAAGAAGTAACAAGCCGTCAGCTATCAGCCGTCAGCCATCAGAAAAAAAGCTGAATGCTGAATGCTGAAAGCTGAATGCTGAAAGCTGAATACAGAAAGCTTATGCGTATCGGCTTTGGATATGATGTACATCAATTCTCCCCTGACCGCAAGTTGTGGTTAGGGGGGATTGAGGTGCCGTATGAGAAAGGTCTGCTCGGTCATTCCGATGCCGACGTCGTTATCCATGCGCTCTGCGACGCTCTCCTGGGAGCCGCAGCTATGCGCGATATCGGCTATCATTTTCCGGACACCAAAGGGAACGAGTACGAAGGGATTGATTCGAAGATCTTGCTGCGCCGGGTGATGGAGATGATTCGGAAGGCCGGTTATGAACTCGGAAACTGCGACATCACCATCTGCGCACAGCAACCCAAACTCAATCCCCACATCGATGCCATGCAAGCCTGTTTGGCGCAGGTCATGGGCGTACAAAACAGTCAAGTAAGTATCAAAGCGACCACTACCGAACATCTCGGATTTGTCGGTCGTGAAGAAGGTATCGCCGCGTACGCAGTAGTTTTACTGAATACTGAACTCTGAACACTGAATACTGAAAACTAAATGCGTTTCATTCTATCTTTCATAACCATCGTAGCCGGACTGCTTAAGTTAGGCGGAAATCCGGAAGTGGTGATCAACGAAGGGCCATACTCCCGTGTGGCATTGACGGACAGCACGACGCTGGAGTTATTTGAATACGAGGCAGACTCCGCCTTGGTGGTACTCACCGTGTGCGCACCCGAGTGTTCTTCGTGCGCGCGTATATATAATAAGGAAGGAGAAGTCATTCGAACGATCACTCCTCCTTTCACTTCGATCTTTCCGTTAGCGACCATAGAAAACGGTCAACTCGTTTGGAAAGATAACGATAGTTGGGAATACTAATCTTTTAGAAACTCATACAACTCCTGAGCAATCCGCTCATCGGACAATTCATCGCAAATATCCACGTCCAAGACGTGGTTTGCTTTTTTATAGAAGGGTTCTCTGGCTTCGAGTTGCGGAGCGATGAAGGCTAATAGTTCCTCTTCCGTGCGGCCTTGCAGCACAGGACGGTCACTCAGATCGGTCAGGCTGAGACGTTTCGCCAGATGTTCGGGTTTCCAGCGGATATAGATACTCGTGCCTAATTCCCGTAAGCACTCCATGTTATCTTCGTAACAGGGATATCCCCCACCCGTCGCGTAGATCACTTTCTCAAACGGTGCCTGGTCGGCAATGTCTTCCAGCACATATTTCTCTTTGCGCCGGAAATCCTCGATGCCGTAGGTGCGAATATAATCGGCAGTACTCAGACCGTGAATCTCCTTGAAGGCTTCGTCCAAGTCCACAAAATGCCAGCCGAGTTTATCGGCCAGCAGTTTACCGGCAGTCGTCTTGCCTGCCCCCATGTATCCTACTAAATAGATCGGGAGTTCCATGCTAAAGCATATAAACGCATCTGTTTGAGCATCGCTGCCACGCCATTGGAACGGGTGGGACTGAGGTGCTCACGCAATCCGATACGGTCAATGAAATACAGGTCGGCATCGATGATCTCCTGCGGTGTGTGCCCGCTGAGCACATCGATCAGCAAGGCCACAATACCACGCACTAAGATCGCATCCGAATCGCCTTTATAGTAGATCTTTCCGTTCTCCAACCGGCAGGTGAACCACACCTTCGACTGGCAGCCGTCTATAAGGTTCCGGTCGTTCTTGTCCTCTTCCGGTAAGGGATTGGCCTTCAGGTCTTTGGCATAGTCAATGATGAGTTGATAGCGGTCCAGCCATTCGTCGAAGGACTCAAACTCTTCAATAATCTCGTCTTGTCGCTCGTTAATGGTCATAATCACTCCCCTTCTTTCATCTGTCCGTCAGCAAAAATGAGTTTCTTTCCCGGATAGAGTTCCGGCCACAGTCGGTTATGGGTCGAGATAAGAATGGTGATGCCGGCCTGACTGATGGTATGCAGCAGGTCCATGATCTCCTGACCGGTCTCGGCGTCTAAGTTTCCCGTCGGTTCATCGGCCAGGATAATCTCGGGGCTATTAAGCAACGCACGTGCGATGACCACACGTTGCTGTTCACCGCCGGATAACTCGTAGGGCATCTTATAGGCCTTGTTGTGCATGCCTACCTGCTTGAGCACCTCCAGCACATGTTCCTGCATCAGCGCTTTGTCTTTCCATCCCGTGGCATGCAGCACAAACAGCAGGTTTTCCTCCACGGACCGGTCTGTCAGCAGTTTATAATCCTGGAAGATGATGCCTAAGCGGCGACGCAGGTACGGCAGTTCGCGGCTGCGGATAGAGGTCATGTCATAATCCAGCACCGTAGCCTCACCGCTTGCGATCGGCAGCGCACCGTAGATCGTCTTGATGAACGATGACTTACCGCTACCCACCTTTCCTAACAGATAGATCACCTCGCCGTTCTCCACGGTCAGGCTCACATCCTTCAGGACGATCTGGTCGGCCTGGTCTATCTGCACGTTCTTATATACGATCTGCTTTGCCATCAATCGTCTAATTGCTTAAGCTGCTCTTTGACGTCATCCAGTTGCTTCTTCAGCTCGTCGATCTTCTTCTTCATGTCGTCCACTAACTTGTTCGCGCCTTTGGACTTGGCGGTAAAGAAGAGGATGTTGTTCTCGGCGATCTTGATCTCCTGCTGCAGTCTGTCGCGCATACGACGCAGCCCTTCGGCACCTTGCTTGGCAGCGTTCTTGGTCAGGATCTCCTGGTTCCGCTTGGCGGATTCTTTACGTGCTTTCGCAGAGGCTTCCCGCATCTTGTTGAAGAACGCGTCGCAACCGTCGGAGAAACGTTTCCATAACTCGTCGGAGTACTTCCGTGCCACGGCACCTACGGTCTTCCATTCGGCCTGCAGGGCGATGATCTTCTGCGATGCTTCGTTCCACTGCTCCTTGGACCATTCCACCATCTCCGTGCCATCATGCGTCAGCTCCATGGCACCCACGATATCCTCTACGCTGGCTACAATCTCGCGTTTGTGCTTGAGGTTGGTATTGAACGTATCCCGGATGTCTTTGAAATATTCGGTCTTGGCATTGAAGAACCGGTCGCATTCGGCACGGTACGCCTCGTAGATAGACTGATTATGTTTCTTCGGCGCAAAACCGATCTTGCGCCATGCGTTCTGCAGTTCCTGCACCTTCGCCGTCTCTTCTTCCCAGCGCTTGGCATTGAACGGTTCACCGTTCACGATCGGCTCGTTGATGGCTTTCAGCTGGTCGATAATCGCCTGCTTGGCTTCCAGGTTCTCCTGCTCTTTGGCATGCAACTGATCGAAATAGGCCTGATGCTTCTTGTTAATCACCGACGAAGCGGCTTTGAAGCGCTCCCACAGTTCTTCACGCAACTCACGTGCCACCGGACCGATCTCCGCCCATTCGTCATGCAGCTGCTGCAGCGCACGGCTGGCCTCAACGATGTTATCGTTCTCCTGCAGTTTCTCGGCTGCTTCGCACAGCATCGTCTTCAGCTCCAGATTCTTCTTGAAATCCAGATCACGCAACTCGATATTGATCTTCACCAGGTCATAGAACTGCTCCTGGTACTGTTGATACGCCTTCCGGATCTCCTGGTTCTTGGTCGCAGGAACGGCACCGATGGATTTCCACTCGGTTTGTAACTCCCGCATACGCTGCAGGTTCGCCATCACGCCTTCGGCGCTGGCACCTTCCACCATCGTTTTCATCTCTTCGAGGATGGCCTGCTTGCGACTCAAATTCTCCGCCTGCTCCTTCGCCTCCGCAGCGGCGATCTCCGCACGCTTCGATTTGAACTCCGAAAGCAAGGTTTTGAACTCTTCCTCCAACTCGTCCGCTTCTATCGTATAGAACTGCGTCTTGAGGCGATCTACCTGTTCCTTGATTTCCGTTACGTCCTGCTCCAGCAGGCTCTTCAACTCATCAATAATCTCTTGTCTTGTGTTTGCCATAATGATTAAAAACAAAAACGGCTGCAAAGGTACAAAAAAAAAATGACATATGCAAGCATATGCCATTCTTTTTGCAGATTTTTCTGCATTTTTACCGTTTCACACCTTCAAAATTCTGCACGATCTTGACTTTGATATCTTCGAAACAATCCACAATTTTGACCTTTACATCCTCGAAGGAATCGACGAGTTTCACCTTGCCACATCGATCTTCGAAGCAATCGACGATCTTGATATCCACGTCTTCGAAGCAGTCCACGATTTTGACCTTGATATCTTCGAAAGAATCCACGATTTTTACTTTTCCGTATAACGGAAATTCCTTACCGTCCTTGATGACCACGCACCGTTCGGCATCGATCTGCACGTCAGCGGCCCAAGTTCCTAAACTCAATGCCACAAAGGCAAACAAGAAGAAGATTCTTTTCATACGCATCTCGATTTTTAGTTCATGTGCAAAGGAACAAAAACCATGCCATGAAAGGGAACTAGTTGCTTTGGGGTAGTTCCCGACCCCATTTGTAACGCACTTATCGCGCACAAATAACGCACTTATCTCGTACTTATCACGCACTAATTTTTGCAAGTATTATCGTCGGTATTATATACATAGTATATAATACTGTGGATGTGATTGTTTTTTGGTAAAAAGAGAGTGAAAATGTTTAATAACTGCCATTTTAAAGGAAGGATTTTGTCAAAAAAGATCCAAAATGGGGCAAAAAAGATACAAGCCAACGACAATAAATTCGAAAAAAGATACATGCTAAAGGT
>CAMIZK010000044.1 GCA_946403315.1 uncultured Bacteroidales bacterium
TCAAAAATATTTTGTAACTTTGCACGCTTTTTCGTAAAAACTATTATTGAAAATAATAAAAAACACATATTATGGCAAAGAAACAAAACAAATTTGAGAAGCAGGAAGAACAGCTTCAAGAAGTAAACAACGCGCTCACAGGCGCAGGTAAATGGATCGAGAAAAACTCGAAGAAACTCTCATGGTGTGTAACGATCATCGTACTCCTTATTCTGGGTTTCATGTTCTATCAACAACGTATCGTGCAGCCGAAACACGAGGCAGCTACCGAGGAGAACGGTCAGAACGTATGGGCATATCTCTACAATCAGTTTGAGGTAGCAGCGCAAGGAGACGAGAACATAGAGGGTTTTGCTGCTACAGCCGATTCGTATTCGAACCAAGAGGGTAAGCTGGCTGCGCTGTTTGCAGGTACCTGCTATTTCCAACTCGGTCAATACGAGGAAGCCGTTAACTACCTTGAGAAATTCTCTTCCGATGACTTGAACTTTAAGGCAGTAGCTAAGCAGTTGCTCGGTGATGCATATGTAGAGTTAGGTGACCTGGAAGCAGCTGTAAATGCTTTCGAAGCTGCTGCTAAGACCGGTAACGAGGTATTCGCTCCGATGAGCCTGAAGAAAGCCGGTATCGCTTACCTGAAACTGGAGGATAACGAGGCTGCACGCAAAGCTTTCACTTCGATCAAAGAGAATTATCCTGCTTCTGTAGAAGCTCGTGATATCGACAAATACATCGCTATTGCTGAATAATTCGCACATCGTAAATGACTACTGATTTATCGAAATACGATGTAAATCAATTGCCTGGCGCTGACGTCCTTGCACGTCAGCGCTATGCGATAGTGGTAGCGGATTGGAACAGCGAGATCACTTATGCCATGGCACAGGGTGCTGTCAATACTTTTCTTAAGCATGGTGTGCAAGCCGATAATATCGACCTCATCCATGTGCCCGGTACGGTGGAACTGACCTACGGCGCAGCGCGTATTATGAAAGAGGAGCGCATCGACGCTGTCATTGTTATCGGATGCGTCATCCAAGGCGAGACACCGCATTTTGATTACGTCTGCCAGTCGGTGACTCAAGGTGTTGCCACCTTGAACGCGCAAGGAAAGGTGCCTGTCATCTTCTCCGTGCTGACTGTTCTGAACCAACAGCAGGCATTGGACCGCTGTGGAGGAAAACTCGGTAATAAAGGTGTCGAAGGTGCGTTCACTGCTATCCGCATGGCTAACCTGTAACCCGTCCCTATATGAAAGTCTATAAGTTCGGAGGAGCATCCGTGAAGGACGCAGCAGGCGTTCGGAACGTGGAGCACATTGTTCGTTTGACGAACGATGAGCTTATGGTTGTTGTATCCGCTATGGGAAAAACGACCAATGCACTCGAGCGAGTAGTGGAGTTCTGCGATGCCGGAAAAGAAGAAGCAGCACTGAACCAATGGGTGGATATCATCGATTTCCATGTGGCAATCATGAAGGAACTCGGACTGCAACCCGGTACCGACATTCGGCTCATTGGTGAGATTCCATATGATCCGGCTTTATCTTACGATGAGAACTACGACCAGATTGTTTCTCTCGGAGAGATTATGTCCACCCAGATTGTAGCCGTCTATCTGCTCAAACAAGGTCTGTCCGTCGAATGGTGGAACATGCCTAAACTTCTGCGTACCGATGCCACTTGGAGGGAAGCCGTTGTGGATGACAACGCCAGTTGTGCTGTGATTCAAGCAGGGTGGGAGAGGTCAAATCGCCCCCGTGTGGTTGTTACCCAAGGATTCATCGGCGGAACAGCAGACGGGAAACGAACCACGCTTGGACGGGAAGGCTCAGATTATACGGCTGCATTGCTCGGTAACTACCTCAATGCGGAATCCGTTACCATCTGGAAAGATGTGCCGGGGATACTTAATGCCGATCCACGTATTGAACCCAACACCGTGCTTATCCCTTCTTTACGTTACAGGGATGCGGTAGAACTGAGTTATTCCGGAGCACAAGTTATTCATCCGAAAACGATTCGACCGCTTGAGAATAAGCATATTCCGTTGTTAGTAAAACCCTTCGGAGATCCCAAGGCGGAGGGATCCCGTATAGCAGATGACGGTATCGGGCCCATCGATGTGCCGGTGTATATATGGAGGAAGAACCAAATCCTCATCACGATGCGTGCGAAAGACTTCGCTTTTGTACTGGAGGAAAGTCTCAGCGAGATCTTCGATATCATTCATACCCATCGGCTCAAAGTGTCCCTCATTCAGTCCTCTGCCGTCACGATCTCTGTTTGTGTCGATAACACCCGTTTCGTACCGGAAGCCATCGAAGCTTTACAAGTTCATTTTAATGTAACCTATAACGATCACTTATCTTTGCTGACGATCCGTGGCACGACACCGCAGATATTGGAACAAGCCAAACAGGGGAGAACGATTATGTTGAGTCAGACTACCCGCCGTACAGCACGATTGGTGATCAAAGATAATTAATAAATATCCATGAAATCCTCTTTTCAAAAGTTCTTTACTTGCCAATACTGGCAAGATCAAGCCAAAGCACTGATGCATCTCATATGCACATGGAAGTTCTGGCGTGAACTGATATTGATGACCGTCGGTATGAGTATCGGTGCTGCCGCAGTCTATTATTTCTTAATGCCGAGCCACCTCATTGTAGGTACCATCTCCGGTCTCTCTATCGTGATCAACACCATCTTCGGTGGTACGCCGGACACCTTCTCTTACCTGGTAATGAGTATCAATGCCTTCCTCTTGCTGCTGGCCTTCATTCTCATCGGCAATGAGTTTGGTATCAAAACGGTCTATACGGCGATGATCCTGGGTCCGTTAACCCAAGTGTGGGACTGGCTCTACCCGAGTTATAACTTCACTCACCAACTCATCACCGATCCGGAGATCATCAGCCAACTCAATGCCGGTACACTCACCGGCGACGGATATATTTTGAATCATTCCGGCGAATGGATGGTGCAGGTGCGTGACAGCGTGATGAGCGGCGGTTTAGGTATGGGTGATGTGTGGTTCGACCTCATCTGCTTCGTGCTTATGCTTAGTATCTGTCAGGCGGTTCTCTTCCGCATCAATGCTTCTACCGGCGGATTGGACATCATCGGTAAGATTGTGAACAAATACATGCATTTCGATATCGGTACTTCCGTGGCAATCGGTGGCGTCATCATCTGCTCTACCGCTTTTCTGATCAATGACTTCCGCATGGTGGTCATCGGTATCATCGGTACATGGATCAACGGTTTGGCAATCGATTATTTCACGGCTTCGCTTAATAAGCGCAAACGCGTATGTCTCATCTCCCCTGACACGGAACGTATCCGGTCGTATATCGTAGATACACTCGTGCGTGGATGTTCCATCTATAAGGTGCAAGGCGGATATAGCGGTGAAGAACATCAAGAGATTCAAGTGCTCCTTACCCAAGATGAGTTCTCATCGTTGATGGCCTTTATCCGGAATAACAAGATTCAGGCATTCATAACTGCCGGTAACTGCTCCGAGGTCTATGGCCTGTGGTTCCGGCATAAAAAGGTACATGGAAAAACTATTGTTGTTAATGAATAAAATGCAAAAAACTGATATGAAACCAACATTATTTATCTTGGCAGCCGGCATGGGAAGCCGTTACGGAGGCCTTAAACAAATGGACGGTCTCGGACCCAATGGCGAAGCTATTTTGGACTACAGCGTCTATGATGCTCTGCGTGCCGGATTCGGCAAAATTGTATTCGTTATCCGTAAGGATTTTGAGGAGGACTTCCGCCGTGTCGTACTCAGCAAATACGAAGGAAAAGTTCAATGTGAGATCTGCTTCCAATCCGTGGATAAAGTGCCTGCTGGCTGTACCTACAACGTAGAACGCACCAAACCTTGGGGTACCAACCATGCCGTTCTCATGGGTAAAGACTTAATCAAAGAACCGTTTGCGGTCATCAATGCTGATGATTTCTATGGAAAAGAGTCCTACCAAGTACTGGCAGATTTCCTCCGTTCGGTGGAAGGCAAACAAGGCCAATACTGCATGGTCGGTTATCGGGTTGCAAACACCCTCAGCGAAAACGGATCCGTCAGCCGCGGTGTATGTACTACCAATGAAGAAGGACTGCTTACAGACGTGGTAGAGCGTACGAAGATAGAGAATAAAAACGGCACCATCGTCTTCACAGAAGATGGAGTGGATACCCAACTCGATCCGCACACGCCTGTCTCCATGAACATGTGGGGATTCACACCGGAGTACTTCCAATACAGTGAAACGGCTTTCAAAGCTTTCCTTGCCGCACATGGACAGGAACTCAAATCGGAGTTCTATATTCCGACACTTGTTAACCAACTCATCACAGAAGGAAAAGCAACGTGCAAAGTGCTGGACACTCCTTCCAAATGGTTCGGAGTTACCTACTCGGAAGATCGTCCGCAGGTGGTTATGAAAATTCATCAATTAATCAAAGAGGGTGTTTACCCGGAGAAATTGTTCTAATATGGCTCGAATTCTCGTTACCGGTGGTACCGGTTATATTGGTTCGCATACCACGGTGGAACTGATGCAGCAAGGATACGATGTTACTATCGTAGATAATCTCAGCAACTCTTCCATCGACGTGCTGGACGGTATTGCGGCTATCGTAGGAAAAAAACCGGATTTTGCAAATATTGACTGTGGTAATTTCGTCGATCTGGATGCCGTGTTCAAACAGTATCCGGATATCGTAGGTGTAATCCATTTTGCAGCCAGCAAAGCAGTAGGCGAATCGGTAGAAAAACCGCTTCTTTACTACCGTAATAATCTCGGTAGTCTCTGTACCTTGCTGGAAGTAATGCGCTTGCATCAGGTAACAAACCTCGTTTTCTCGTCTTCTTGCACAGTGTACGGTCAGCCAGACGCAGCCCATCTGCCTGTTGATGAAACGGCGCCAATCCAGGCTGCACTCTCTCCGTACGGAAACACCAAGCAGATCAATGAGGAGATTATCCGCGATGAGGCACATGCAGATAAAACGCTGAATGCGACGATCTTACGATATTTTAACCCCATTGGCGCGCATCCATCCGCACATATCGGAGAACTGCCGAATGGTGTACCGCAGAACCTTCTGCCGTTCATTACCCAAACGGCTACTGGACTTCGTCCGGAACTTAAAGTGTTCGGTAATGACTATAACACACCGGACGGTTCTTGCATCCGTGACTATATCTATGTGGTAGATCTGGCAAAAGCACACGTCAAAGCCATCGATCGTATGCTGAATGCTGCCGATCGGGAACAAGTGGAAGTCTTTAATCTCGGTACAGGAACCGGACTCAGTGTCCTCACGCTCATCAACGAGTTTGAAGCGGCTACAGGCGTCAAGATCCCATATACCATTGTCGGCCGTCGGGAAGGAGATATCGAACAGGTATGGGCCGCTCCTAAAAAAGCCAACGAGGTGCTCGGATGGAAAGCAGATACACCTATCCGAGACGTGCTGGCATCCGCTTGGAAATGGGAGAAACGAATCCGAAATATTAAATAATGGCATTATATCCGTTTAAATTCAAACCCCAACTGTTCCATAAACTGTGGGGAGGACATACGATTGAGAAATGGTACAACCATATTCCCACTGACTATGAAAACGTCGGCGAGGCATGGGTCATCTCGGATATTGACAAATACCCGACGGAGGTGGCTAACGGATCCCATGAAGGCGATTCCTTGCAAGATCTATTGGAGGTTTACATGGATGAATTGGTCGGAGAGCATGTGTATGAGGTCTTCGGAAACCAGTTCCCCTTATTGATGAAGTTTATCGATGCTACCGATGACCTCTCTATTCAAGTGCACCCGGGCGATGAATATGCCATTGAGAACGAGAACTCGTTAGGCAAAACGGAGATGTGGTATGTTATGCCGGCGAAAGGTAACTCGGCCATCTATCTGGGATGGAAACAGCAGATGAACGCTTCTCTTATCCATTCCGCTATCGGAGACGGTACGTTGGCTGATTACCTGCGTGAATACAAAGTGCATGAAGGCGATGTAGCTTTTATCCCTGCCGGAACGGTTCATGCCATGCGACGGGATACCATCGTGGCAGAGATTCAGGAGAACTCCGACCTCACTTACCGTCTCTATGATTACAATAGAGTAGGTAACGATGGCAAGAAACGCCCTCTCAAACTGGATAAAGCGCTGCAAGTTATGGACTTCTCCCCGGAGAATGATGCTACGTGCCTGCCCACTACTCCCCATATGGACGGTGCGGTGAACATCAAGAAGACACCGTACTTCACTACCAATCTCCTGGCACTGACCAAAACCGCTCAACGGGATTATGCACCGCTGGATTCATTCGTGGCATACATGTGCGTGGAAGGGGAGTGTACGGTGACTGCTTTAGACTGCGAAAATGAGGAAAACAAAACCGCCTCTCTGCGTTTAGGAGAAGCGGTACTCATTCCTGCGGTACTTAATGACATCGTCATTACCCCAAAAGGACACTGCAAACTACTGGAAATCTACTTGGAAGAATGAGAAATGTACACTTCCGTACGTTCTCGTTTCTACATGATTCGGATGGTTCGTGAAATCGGTATTTTTACCGTGCTCAATAACGAGCCATCCGTTTTCTTTTAATATCTTCTGCCCAAAGATCACGTCAGGCAGGGTAGGTAACTGCTCCAAAGCATAAGGAGGATCGGCAAAGATCAAATCATACTTCGTCCGGCAAGCATTTACAAACTTAAACACATCGCCACGAATCACACTTAAGTTCCGGATCCCTAACTGTCGACAACAAGTGATGATCCAGTTCTGCTGCACATGAGCAATCTCCACCGCCGTCACTTCTCTTGCACCTCTACTCACGCACTCTATACCGATACCACCCGTTCCGGCAAACAGATCCAATACATCTATCCCCTCAAAATCCATTCGGTTGTTGAGCAGATTAAACAAACTCTCCTTGGCAAAATCCGTAGTAGGTCTTGCAGTGATATTTTTAGGGGGCGACAATCGCCGCCCCCCATATGTACCTGAGATAATTCGCATCCGGTTACTCCCAGTTTCCGTGACCACCGTTAGGACTATCGATGTCACCTACCTTCAAACCGACGGTTACATCTTTCACTTGCAGATGCAGGTAGTCATGCGGATCTTTCCGTTTGATCTCTTTACGAGCCTCTGCATCAATCAGGTTCGCCAACTCCTGCTTATCCAAATCCCACAGATAAGCATCGAACGGAGCCATCATCTCGAATAGAGCCACATCACCTTGCTGCGAAGCATAACTGCTGGTCTTGAAGATAAAGCGTGCCTCGTCTTGGCTGTAAGGGATAATGATCAGATCCTTGATCGTCTCGCTGTTATAACGACCGGCGTATAAGGTATCAATCATGTTCGTCTCCATCGTATCACGGCGGAATCCTTGTAACTCGTTCCGTTTGATCTCCGCGTCGTTCGCCCAGATATACGCATACAAAGCCTCTACATCATTCGGATCAAGATTTAACTTCTTGTTCTTCAATGCTTTCTTCTTGGCATTCTCAATGATCTTAACGGCTTTCTCTTCCGTCAACTTCAAGTTCTCCAACTGGTTATCTGTCAAACTCTTCTCCTTACGAATCGATTTCTTCGGAGTGGTCTGCAGGAAGATAACCAACGAATCTGCATTGTCGGTGTACTTGCCAAACACATGATAGTACTCCGTTTGCGCAGCACGCAAATCAATCAGGTGTTGCTTAATTGCTACTTCACGCTCTGCGCGTGTGTCATTAAACTTAATAGGGGTCGTTACACTCTTGATGTTCATCACGATCAGCAGTGCTGATGCAAGACACAGTGCACAAATAAGACCAATTCTTGTTGCTTTCATTATCGGTTAAATTAGATATTTTCAAAAAATCGCTGCAAAGTTACAAAAAAATTTTGATATGTGCAAGAATTTAGAAAAAATTAATCGCATTTATTTGCATAAATAGAAAATTTTTACTAAATTTGCAGCGTTTTTTTGAAAATGACATATGGAAGACAGCAATAAAGTCCTATTTTCAATACTCAATGAGCGTTTGGAACTCTTGCGGCAATTAGATGCCGAGGGAGATTCGGACCGGCGGAGGCATATCGCCAAAGAGACGCAAAATTTGCATGCTCCTATGGCGCATCGGCTCGGTTTGTATCAGATAAAAACCGAGATGGAGGACCTTGCTCTCAAATTCCTGGACTACGACACCTATAAATATATCGCGCACGCGTTGAACGCCAAAAAGGCGGAACGGGAAGCGTATATCGCCTCGTTCATTGCTCCTTTGGAGAAAAAACTGACGGAAGAAGGGTTTAAGTTTACCATCAAAGGACGCCCTAAATCCATCCATTCTATCTATCATAAGATGCAGGCGCAACATTGTGATGTCGATAAGATTTACGACCTCTTTGCCATCCGTATTATTCTCGATTCTCCTTTGGAGAAAGAGAAATCCGATTGCTGGCAGGTCTATTCCCTTATCACCGATGTCTTTACACCGAATCCCAAACGACTCCGTGACTGGCTTTCTGTGCCTAAAGAGAACGGTTATGAGTCGCTGCATACGACCGTTTTGGGTCCTGAGAAACGATGGGTAGAAGTGCAAATCCGTACCCGCCGTATGGATGAAGTGGCGGAGCAGGGAGTGGCTGCTCACTGGTCATACAAAGGTGTCAAAGGCTCTATTGTTCAGAAGTCCGGAGATGTCTATGTCTTTACGCCTACCGGTGATTTACGCCGTCTTCCGGAAGGTGCCACGGTATTGGATTTTGCGTATTCCATTCATAGCGAAGTGGGTGCGCACTGCGTAGGTGGTACTATTCGAAATCAAAATGTGTCTATCCGGCAAAAACTGGAGAACGGTGATCAGGTGTCTGTTTTGACGTCGCCTAACCAGCATCCAAATGCCGATTGGCTCAATTTTGTAGCTTCTACCAAAGCGAAAAACAAAATCCGGCAAGCGCTCAAAGAGATCGAATACAAGCAGGCGGCGGAAGGAAAAGAGATCATTGACAGGAAGTTCAAAAACTGGAAGATCTCCTACACCGAGGCGGACATCACCAAGATGGCTATCCGGCTCGGTTACAAAGCCGTTTCCGATATGTATCAGTCTGTGGCAAACGGCAAGGAAGATGTGCAGCGACTGCGTGATGTTCTTCTCGAACCCGAAGAAGCACCGATTCAACGGGAACACACCGAATATGTGGATCGGTCCGATCTCAAAGGATTGGCGATTGAGGTCGACATGAATGTCAAGAACGTGGATTATAACCTCTCCAAATGTTGTAATCCGCAACCAGGTGACCCTATCTTTGCCTTCGTCTCGGTTCTCAAAGGAATTCGTATCCACCGGATCGATTGCCCGAATGCAGAAGATATTCGTGCCCGTTACCCCTATCGTGTACTTCCTGCCCGTTGGGCGAAAAAAGAATGAGTGACTACCCCAGCATAGTATTGGAACAGGCAGTGAATCAGATGGCATCGCTGCCGGGAGTAGGGCGCAGAACAGCGCTTCGGCTTGTCTTGCATCTCTTGCGTCAGTCCGACGCGGAAGTGGAAGCGTTCTCCAATGCCTTCACCCGACTCAAGCATGATGTCGTTTATTGCCGGGAGTGCCATAATATCTCTGACACTGAAATCTGTCCGATATGTGGTTCTACGCGCCGGGATCACTCCACGATCTGCGTGGTGGAGAATGTCCAAGATGTCATGTCCATCGAGAATACAGGTCAATACAACGGTGTCTATCACGTGCTCGGAGGTGTTATTTCCCCCATGGAAGGCATTGGACCGAAAGAGATTGAAATAGACTCCCTTATCGACCGTGTCTCCAAAGGAGATATTGATGAGATCATCCTCGCCTTACCTACCACCATGGAAGGCGATACTACCAATTTCTACATCTACCGCCGGCTCCAAAACGCAGGCCTAAAGGAGATGCCCAAACTCTCCCAGATCGCCCGTGGCGTGGCTGTCGGTAACCAACTCGAATACACCGACGAGATCACCCTTGGTCGCTCTATCGTTAACCGAATAGCATTTAATGGATAATATGGAAAAGAAAATTGTAAAACAACTTAACTGGTATTACTACGGCATCATGGTTTTTTCGGTCATCGTGCTGACCGTCATGTTCCTGCTTCGGGATAAAGAGATCCTGCCGCATATTAACTACCTCTCGCAACGCGGTGTTTTTATCCAGTATTTGGTTATCTTTGACGCCCTGATCACCATCCCTCTGGGCTTGTATCTGGTCAAATGGCGCAAGACAACGGACCTCAACAAGTACCGTAAACTCGCCACATGGCGCATTCTCTTGGTCGGTAACTCCATGCCCCTGGGTATAGCAGCGCATTATCTGATGGGAACGCCCCAGTACAGAGCGATGTTCTGGGTAGCTGCCGTAGCTGCCGTTGCTTGGTATTTCACCAAGCCTACCGTAGGCAAACTCGAGAAAGAAACCACAATCGAAGACCCCAACACTCCGACCTATTAACGATTTAACCGTTTAACAATGATTATTGCTTGTGACTTTGATGGTACCATCGTAACCCACGAGTACCCGAAAATCGGTAAACCCATCCCGTTTGCCATTCAGACACTCAAAAAACTGCAAGAAGAAGACCACCATCAGGTCATTCTATGGACCGTTCGTGAAGGAGATCTGCTTCAAGAAGCCATTGACTACTGCAAATCAAAAGGACTTGAGTTCTACGCGGTTAACTCCAATTATCCGGAAGAAGAACCGGAACACGGAGCAGCACGTAAACTGGTAGCCGACCTGTGGATCGATGACCGCAATCTGGGTGGTTTGCCAGAATGGGGTGTGATCTATAACATGATTCACACCGGTCATCCTTTTGAACCGGCTCCGCAAGGAAACATGGAAGATCTCAGCATCAAAAAGAAAAAAGGATTCTTGGGACTCTTTGGAGGATGATCCGACTGCGCAAAATAGAACCTTCCGATCTGCCGTTCCTCTACCAATGGGAGAATGATGCGACAGCTTGGGCGGACGGGGTGAACCATAACCCTTTGTCCCAACAGGATCTGCGTGCCTATATTGAATCGACGACAGGCGATATCTACCGCGACGGTCAACTCCGTCTCATTATAGAAGATGATGACAAAACGATAGGCTGCATTGATCTCTTTGATTTCGATCCCCGAAATCGCCGTGCAGCTATCGGGATGTACATCGCACCCGAATACCGAGGTCATGGAGTAGGGCATGTGGCCGTCAAACAACTCGAAGCATACGCGTTTGACTTCTTGAAACTTCGTGTGCTTTATGCTGTGATTGCGATAACCAACATCCCTTGTTCCTCTCTTTATCAAAAAGCCGGCTATCACCCTTCGTCACCCTTGAGCGCTTGGACACTTGAATCAGATGCGATTATTTGGGTAAAAAATCAATAAAAATGGCATACACTCTTGTGTATGTCATTATTTTTTTGTAA